>JABUEW010000035.1 GCA_013314855.1 Bacillota bacterium
TACCCTGATTACCCTTCTCTCCCAGATTTTGTGCAGTTTGGCGGTTTAATGAAGTGAACCCAGACCATATCCATGCCGCAAAAAGGCAGATGGAGGTCGGAAACATAAACAATTTCGGCGAGAAAGTTGCTTTTATATTGTCAGTGGCGGATCTCCTTCGGGGTCCTTACCGGCCGAATCAGTTCAAGAACGTAATGCTTCCCATGACCGTTCTCCGGCGGCTTGACTGTGTGCTTGAGCCAACGAAAGATCAAGTTTTAGAAAGGCTCCGTTTAAATTTGATGTTGCCTACAAACGGAGGCTATTGAGGCCTTTTCTTAAGATAACACCTGAGGAGTAGGGAACGTTGTATGATTTAGCAGACAGAGAGCGTAAAGAAGTATCTCCGGACTTGCCAGAGTATATCGAGGAGTACAACATAAAGTTTTTTACGGAAGAAATGGGAGAAGAGGTTCGGGAACGTTTTTCACTTGAGACCCATTTGACAAAAGCCCTGGAAAAGGAAGAATTCAGCCTCTGTTTTCAGCCCATTGTTAATATCCGGGAAAACAGCGTGGAAGCTGTAGAAGCTCTTTTAAGATGGGAAAATGCAATTCTGGGTTTTATACCGCCGGATAAATTTATATGACTATGACTTTTAGTCAGTAACCCATTGACAACCGAACAATCGTTTGGTATAATTTAACTACAAATATTTGTTCGGGAGGTTATTGATTATGGCTAAACAAGAAGCATTAAGCTTCATGGAGTTTAAAAGTAAATTTAATAGTGAGGATGCTTGCCGGGAGCATCTTTTTTAAATGCGTTGGTCTAATGGCTTCAGATGCCCGTGGTAATGAGGCATATTACGTTATTTCAACAAGAAACCTCTATGAGTGTACCGCTTGTCATTATCAAGCATCCGTCACTGTAGGTACCGTTATGGAAAAGACCCACATTAAGCTTGAAAAGTGGTTCTGGGCCATCTACTTTATAGGAAAGGATAAAAGGGGATGTTCAGCTATGATGCTTTCTAAAGAGCTTGAAATATCCTACAAAGCAGCTTGGTTTATGCTTCACAGAATCCGCAAGGCCATGAAGGACCGAGATTCGCAATATCTTCTTGCCGGTGTAGTTGAACTGGATGATGCTTACTTCGGTGCACCGGAAGAAGGCAGTAAGCGAGGAAGAGGAACCAGTAAAGCCACGGTAATGGTAGGCTTGTCGCTCAATGATGCAAAATGGAGGTAGTTAATGATCTAAAAAAAGAGACTATTGCTGAGTTTGTCCATTCAAACATCAAAAGCGGGTCAACCATTTCAAGTGATGCATATCGTTCATACCTAGACCTTCAAAAACAAGGTTATAAGTTGGAAGTAAAAGCATTCAATCCAAAAGAAGATTCAGAACACTTGAAATGGCTACATACCATTGTTTCAAATGCAAAAGCTTTTATAATAGGTACATTCCATGGCCTTGACAAAAAGCATTTGCAACGGTACCTGGATGAATTCTGCTACAGGTTTAACCGTAGGTTTTTTGAGAGTGAGTTATTTAACCGTATAGTTAATAACTGCATCACCTCGCAAAAAATTAAGTTTACTGAGCTAACGAAATAATCATAAAGTATTATATTGCATTTATCCAGGTTCTTACCAAGGATTATGTAATAAGAAAAGATAAGATGTGTTTGACATTACCTGCAAAACAAAAGAGGTGATGGTATGTTTATAAATTTAGACAGGGAAGGTACTGTAAAAAGGTTGCAGTACCTGCTAAAGCAGGCAGATGATGATGAGAATACATCGGGAATTCTCATTCTTGCTTGTGATGCCAACAGTTTTACCCCTGAAATGGTTGATGAGGTTTTAAAACAATGTAAAAAACCATTATTTGGAGGAATTTTTTCTCGGATTTTATTTAACAAAGAAATACTCGAGAAGGGGACCATTGTTGCTGGTATCAGTCAACCTGTAAGTACTGCGGTGATTAGAGGTGTCAGTGACATGTCTACTGATTTAGATGCAATCATAGAACAAACTTTTGAATGGCAATCTCTTGAAGATAAAACGATGTTTGTCTTTGTGGATGGACTTAGCCAACATATCTCTGCTCTAATTGAGAGCATGTTTAATTGTTGGGGGCTTCTCCCGAATTATATTGGTGGTGGTGCCGGTTCACTGACATTTGAAAGGAAGCCCTGTGTTTTTACCGAGGAAGGATTATTAGGAGATGCGGCAGTTTTTGCCTTGGCAGATATAAAAAGTGGGGTAGGGGTTGCTCATGGATGGAAGCCTGTGGCAGGTCCACTGAAAGTAACGGAAGCAGACCGCAATACAATAATTTCACTGAACTGTCGTCCGGCATTTGAAGTATATCGGGAAACGGTAGAAAAAATATCTGGGGAATCTTTTGACAATACTAATTTCTTCCAGCTGGCAAAAGGATTCCCCTTTGGAATTATAAAAATGGCAGAAGAAATGGTGGTTCGAGATCCTATTGCGTTGGATGGTAGCAGATTGATTTGTGTCGGAGAAGTTCCTTTGAATTCTTTTGTCTATATATTAAAAGGAGATAAAGACTCTTTGATTACTGGTGCAGCCAAAGCTCGTCAATTGGCCGAAGCATCTTATTGGAAAACACTCAATGAAAAAAAAGAAAAACCACTAACTACCTTTTTTATGGACTGTGTTTCCAGGGTTCTCTTTCTCCAGTCTGATTTTAATGAAGAACTGGAAGCAGTGTATGCAGGATATCCGCTTCTGGGGGCATTGACTATAGGGGAGATTGCTAATACGGGAAAAGATTATCTTGAATTTTATAATAAGACTTCAGTCATCGGATTGTTGGAGGATTAAAAATGGATTATACAATATGGAATCAAATTCTGCTCGAATTAGCTCTTTCTGTCAGTGGTGAGCAGGAACTCGACAAGTTGGTGAAAAAGGCCGCATCTGCATTTTTGAGAAAACTGAACTGCACTCATGTCAGTGTCTTACAATACAAAAATAATCGTTTGGAAGCTATCTATGTCGTGCCACGGATAATCCTTAAAAATCCTGTTTATCATGAGCTTATTGGAGAATTTAAAAGAAAATTGTTACAAGAAGAGGACAAAAATGTCATAGTAATAAAAAAGGATTTAAATTACTATGGGTTCCCACTGAGAAACTTCGGACTGCTCTTATTAGGGAGGAACGTTCCTATTCAAGAAATGTTTTTAAAAGAGCTTCTACCTATTACCAATATGCTGGCACAAAACTGTTTTGCTAATCTTGATGCGGCTATGAAACGTCAAGCTATAGAGGCCGAATTGAAAAAGGAGCGTCATTTACTGAGAGTAATTATAGATACCATTCCGGATTTGATTTTTTACAAAGACCAAAATGGGGTTTATAAAGCAGCAAATGAAGCCATGGGAAAGTTTCTATCTCTTTTACCAGAAGAAATAAACGGGCATACTGATTGGGATATTCATAATGGAGTGGAAGCAAGTAAATACAAGGAACTTGATCATAAGGTTATGGAATCAGGTAGCGTTCATCGCTATGAAGAGTGGATTAAACGTTATGATGGTAGTCTGGTTCCTTTTGAAACAATTAAGGTTCCTATTTATGATGCGGAGGGCAGATGCACAGGTACAGTTGCTGTTTCAAGAGATATCTCAGAACGCGTGGAAGCCGATAAAAAAATTCAAATTGAAAAGAAATGGCTGGAAGTTTTGTTTAAAAACTCAACAGATGCCATAGTTCGCATTAACCATAATTATTGTATTGAGGAAATCAATTATAGTTTTTATAAGCTGTTTGGGTATAAATTAGAAGAAATAAAAGGAAAAGATCTTGACTACGTCGTTTATATGGGAAAAGAAAACACTGCAAACAGATATTATACAAAAGCTTTATTATCGGGAAAGGAAATTGTAGTAGAAGGCACACACTATACTAAAGAAGGATTACCTGTTGAAGTTATAATAAGAGGTCTCCCCATTATTATTGATGATGAATTACTTGGTGCTTATGTGATTTATAACGATATCACAGAGCGCAAACGTTATGAGGAACAGTTGAAATACTTGAGTTTGCGCGATCAGCTTACCGGCCTTTACAATCGCAGGTTTATGGAAGAAGAAATAAAGAGGCTGGATACGCCGCGTCAACTGCCTATATCCGTAATCATGGGCGACCTCAATGGCCTGAAGTTGGCTAATGACGTATTCGGGCACCAGGAGGGCGACAGGTTGCTGATAAAGGCTGTGGAACTCATCAAAAATTCCTGCCGCCGGGAAGACCTTATTGCCCGGTGGGGCGGGGATGAATTCGTTATCCTTTTGCCTAAGACCGATATAAAAACGGCTGAGGAAATTACCCGGCGGATCAAAGAAAAATGCGATTCACAGAAGGACGGTCCCGTACAGGTGAGCATTGCCCTTGGCTATGCCGCAAAAAGTAGAGCCGAGGAAAATATCTGGCAGGTATTGAAAGAAGCCGAGGACTGGATGTACCGAAATAAGCTTTTGCAGAGCAAAAGCTATAGAAATGCCGTTATATCCTCCTTGAAGGCTACTCTTTTTGAGAAGAGCATGGAAACGGAAGAACACACAGAACGTTTGAAAGAAATGTGCAGAAATATCGGTGAGAGTATGGGCCTAACCCCCCAACAACTGAACGAGCTCGAACTTTTGGTGATACTCCACGACATCGGTAAGGTGGCGATTAAGGAAAGCATATTGATGAAGCTGGGGCCTTTAACCAAGGAAGAATGGGTACAAATAAGAAAACACCCTGAGATAGGGTATAGGATTGCTCAGGCAGCGCCGGAACTGGCCCCTATTGCCGAATACATCCTCTCCCATCATGAGCGATGGGACGGCAAAGGTTATCCCCGGGGGTTGAGGGGGAAAGAAATTCCATTGTTATCACGAATTTTGGCGGTTGCTGATGCCTTTGATGCCATGACAAATGACAGGACATATCGGAAGGCAATGAGTAGGGAGGAAGCAATAGCTGAAATAAAAAGGAATGCGGGGACGCAGTTTGACCCTAAGGTAGTAAGTGCTTTTATTGAAAGCTATTGCTACAGTGATAAAAATTTTCATGAAGGTCAGAATTAGATAAAACCTTAGATTTTTAGATTCGACCGGATCCTGGCCACCAGGTACGGCCAGGCTGCTGTAAGGCTGGCCCTTGCCGGCGAAAGCGGGAAAATGGTGGCCTTCCGAAACGGTGTCATCACATCGGTGGTCTTCGAGGACATACCGCCGGGAGGCAGGAACGTGCCGCCGGATCATCAGTTGATTGAGACGGCAAGGAGCATCAGGATAAGCTTCGGAGATTAACACTCCGGGAATTTCGTTTGCCCCATCTCACCGGGGTTATCCGGGCACCGCATTAAAATTTTCGGTTGCCATGCTCATAAAATAACGATGAAAACTCAAATCCTCCGTCAGTTCAGGGTGGAAGGCGGTGGCCAGGAGATTGCCCTGCCTGGCCGCCACCACCTTTCCGTCGATTTCAAGGAGCACTTTAACTTCAGGGCCCACTTTCTCCACATAGGGGGCCCTTATAAAGACCAGGGGTACGGGATTTTCCGAAACCTCCGGGACCGCCCGATGGGTTATAAAACTGTCCAGCTGGCTGCCGTAGGCGTTTCGCCTTACCCATATGTCCATCAGGTCAAGATGGGTGTTGGCCTGGTTCACGATATGTTTTGCAAGCAGAATCATGCCGGCACAGGTACCCCATACCGGCATGCCTTCTTTCGCCCGGCGGACTATTTCATCCTTCAGGCCGAAATCTGCCATAAGTTTTCCTATGGCGGTGCTCTCACCACCCGGGAGGATGAGGGCGTCCACGCCCTCAAGGTCGGCCCAGCTCTTTACGGCCACCGGCTTATTCCCGACCTTAACAATCATATTCATGTGTTCCCGCACGGCCCCCTGAAGGGCCAGGACTCCTATTTTCATGCTACCACCCGCGCTCAGCGTAGCGCTCTTCCAGTTTGTCTATCTCAAAGCTCTGCATGGCTTCGCCCAGGTCTTCGGAAACTTCCGCCAGGATCTCAGGGTCGTTGTAATAGGTTACAGCCTTTACAATGGCCCGGGCGCGCTTTACAGGGTTTTCCGATTTAAAGATGCCCGAACCCACAAATACCCCGTCGCATCCTAGCTGCATTAACAGCGCCGCGTCGGCGGGTGTAGCCACACCCCCGGCGGCGAAATTCACCACTGGAAGCTTGCCGTTTTCTGCCACATAAAGCACCAGGTTATAGGGAGCCCCCATTTCCTTGGCGGCGGCCATCAACTCTTCTCTCGGCATATTCTGAAGCCGACGGATCTCCGCCATAACGGTGCGGATGTGCCTTACGGCTTCAACCACGTTGCCGGTCCCGGCTTCCCCCTTGGTCCTTATCATGGAAGCACCCTCACCTATGCGCCTCAGGGCCTCGCCTAGGTTCCTGGCACCGCACACGAAGGGTACTTTGAACTTTTTCTTGTCGATGTGGAAGGACTCGTCGGCCGGGGTCAGCACCTCGCTCTCGTCTATGTAATCCACACCCAGTGCCTCAAGTATTTGCGCCTCCACGAAGTGACCGATCCTGCACTTGGCCATGACGGGAATTGAGACAGCCGACTTTATGGCCTTAATTATCTTTGGATCGGACATCCTGGCAACGCCGCCCTGTTTCCTGATGTCCGCCGGGACCCTTTCCAGAGCCATTACAGCTACTGCACCGGCTTCTTCCGCAATTTTGGCCTGTTCGGGGGTGGTGACATCCATGATGACCCCACCCTTTAGCATCTCCGCCAGGTTTTTGTTCAGGCTGTACCGCTCGGGATAAGCGTTGGTGTCATAAAGGTTGTTTTCAGCCATAATGTATTCCTCCTTTGAAATTTTTAGGGCAACAGGGTTATTCCAAAATCATACTTTTATTGAAGCGGAAATTGTGATATAATAATTGTATCATAACAATTTGCCCGTGATGCCCAAATTGTATGTATATATTATGTCATTAACAGCGATTGTTTGTCAATACAATATTGCAAATTGTCCTGGAGGATTTTTTATGGATAAATATGTATCGATACAATTGGACAGAAGCCTGGGTAAGCCCTTATATATCCAGCTGTATGAAGGTATAGTCAGATTAATTGACCAGGGGGAACTGCTGCCCAAAGAAAAATTGCCTCCCATCCGCAGGCTGGCGGCGTTTTTAAAAGTGAATTCCGTAACGGTGGTCAATGCTTACAGGCTCCTTGAAAAAGAGGGCTATGCGGTATCAAAGGTGGGCAGCGGCACTTATGTGAGCCCTGCCATCATCTCCACGGGCGGCCCGGCTCACAAATCGCAGCATCAAGGCCGCGGTGCCGACACTGCTGACATTGACCGGGGTTCAGAGGTAAATCCCAAAAACGCATCTTTTTCCACGGACAGCCCCGAGGGGCCCGACGGTTTTTCCACTAGCGAAAGACGTCACCCCGGTTCGCGGGTGCGGTTCGACTTTGGAGGAGCCGCCATTTCTCCGGAGTTCTTCCCGGTGGAGGATTTCAAAGTGGTCTTAAATGAAGTTCTGGACCGGGACGGCGGCTACGCCTTCGACTACCAGGAGAGCATGGGCTACACTCCTCTCCGGCAATCCATCAGAGACTTCATATTTAAAGAATACGGCATGGAAATGCCCGTCGATGGTATCCAGGTGGTTTCCGGCGCCCAGCAGGGCATTGACATTATCGCCAAAGCCTTTTTAAATTTTCAGGATACGGTTTTCGTGGAAGCCCCCACTTACACAGGGGCCATCGACGCCTTTAAGTCCCGGGGTGCCAGAATAGTTGAAATATCCATGGAGCGAGACGGGATCGACCTGGACGAGTTTGTGTCAAAGCTCAAAAACCGGCCTCCAAAGCTTTTCTATACCATGCCGAATTTCCACAATCCCACCGGCCGGTCCTGTTCCGGGCAAAAAAAGAAAGAGCTTCTCTCCCTCTCAACCGAATACGATTTTTTGATTGTGGAAGACGACCACATAAACGACTTTTACTTTGGGGAAAAGCCCCAACCGCTTAAGGCTCTGGACTGCAGCAGCCGGGTGCTTTATATAAAGAGCTTCTCGAAGCTGTTTATGCCTGGGCTTCGCCTGGCGTTTATAGCATCGCCGGAGGGTCTCGCCGGGAAGATTGCCGACGCCAAATATTCCTCGGACATATCTTCTTCCGGCCTTATGCAGCGGGCGCTGGACCTGTTTTTCCGCAAGTCTCTCTGGACCGGCTACGTAAATCGGATAAGAAAAGTGTTTTATAAAAAATGGCAAATCATGAATCAGGTACTGGAAAATTATATGCCTGACTGTATAGAATACACCGGTCCCGCCGGCGGCCTCTTCTTCTGGCTGAATCTTCCCAGGGGATATTATTCTATGAACCTGTACAGTGAGGCTTTAAGGCGAAGCATTCTCATAATGCCGGGGGATTTATTCTACGCCGACCGGCGCCCCTCGCCGAGTTTCAGGCTTAGCATTGCCGAAATATCAACGGAAGACATCGAAGGCGGAATAAAACTGCTGTCGGAGGTAATCTCAGACTTTTTGAAGGAATACAGCTTAAGCCCCATCCGCGGCACCGGTTACCGTCCGCTGCTATGAGGTTCAAAGTCTGATGCTCAAAAGGACAAAGGCCGTATCGGTTAAAACACTCCCAGGTACTGGTCCAGCTCTCACTGGTGGACCTGTCTCCGGTAAATGTCCCATAGCGTCCTCCAGCTGGTCCACCGTTATGGTGACATTTTTGATTATGCCCAGGATATCGGTGAACTGCAGCCTTATGAACTTCACATCAAGTTCCTAAACCTTTTTTAAAGCATCGCTTTTTGTAAATTTCGGTATTATACCCCTCCCGGATATTTTATATTTTGGGTATAAATATGCGAACCAAAAGGTGTCGGGTTTTTAAAATCCGGCACCTTTTAAAGAAGCTGCTTAAAGAGGGTTTAATTACACAGGAGGAGTTTGCACTTATAGACGCAGAGAACAGGAAACCCTTTAGGAAATGACAAATTTTTCTTGCTATAAGATGGGTTTGGAGTTATCATACATGCCTGATAAAGGAGGGCATGCGTGATGGAGAAAAGAAAACTTAAGGTTTATGAAGCACCGAGCTGCACAACAAGGAATATTCCCTGTATCAGGCTGCAGGGAAGGTGGCTTGGTGAGCTCGGGTTTAAGGAGGGGGTTGAGGTGAGGGAGGTCATATAGTGCAGGTTAAATAAGAAAAATGATGAACTTTGACGATGATTGACACAAACGAAGAATTATGTAAAAATATAAATTTGTAATAATGTAATTAATGTAAGGGAAACCTGTAAGCGCTCTCAGAAGAAAATATTGCTGGCACCCAGGAGCGTCCGTTTTTGTTGAAGAACAGACCGATTCTATTAAAGAAACCGCCGCAAAAGTCTAAAAAAACACACCTTAAAGCAAAATCCCAAAAGCGGAATTTGGTAGAGCGCTTAGAGCACTACCTGGCTGTGGACTGGAGAGGTGAATTTGATGAGAGTTTTGTTTAGAAATATACGAGGTCTTCTGCACAAAGTGGACAAAGTAACACTCATTTTGAGTTTTTATGCATTGACTTTAATCGTATGGGCATATATCTTACCTGCAGTCGCTGCTGCAATACTTGCCCTTTTCTTGGTCGTCGCCTGCGCCATGCGATGGGGATTAATAGGTGGTACAGTGTCGGCCCTTTGGTCTACCGGTGCTATGCTCTTTTCTTTCTACTCTCCTCAGTATTCGACCACTTGGAGTTTAATCCTTGGTTCATTGGCATATTTTATTATAGGTATTGGACTGGGCAAAGCTATTGATATCATTCGAAGCCAGCAATTGCAGCTTCAGGAGAGTGAGAATCGCTATCGCAGTCTGTTTGAGCGGGCCAAAGATGCCATTCTCCTTGTGGACACAGAGGGATGCATTCAGGACTGCAACCCAGCTGCATGTGCGTTGCTGGGATACGACTGTGAGGAGATGCTCACCAAGAATCTTCGAGACCTCATTCCGCCTGAGGACCTGGCTGCCGAGTCGCTAAAGATTAGTCAGGTGCTTGAGGGGAAACCTATCTCTGTTGAGCGGAAACTTCGACGGAAGGATGGCACTGTGGTGATTGTAGAAGCAAGTGTCTCGAAACTGGAAAACAAAATGATTTTGGGTATAGCTCACAACATCACTAAGCGCAAAGAGAACGAGATTCAAATACGGGAACAATTGCAAACCTTGAGCACCCTATATACCGGAGCACGGAGGCTTTCTGAAAGTTTGGATTTAAAGGCGTTAGCTTATGAAATTACTCGCACCTGCGTGGAGGACTTTGGTGCTTCCTTATCCTGGCTGGGTCACGCAGAACCCGATGGTCAGGTGAAAGTTTTATTTCAGTATCCCAAGGAGCACCCTTACCCCCGCGATATTGCCGTGCGCTGGGACGATACCCCACAAGGCCAGGGGCCCACAGGAAGAGCTATCCGCAGTGGTACACCCCAGATTACCGAGGACATTACCACCGACCTCCGCTTTGCGCCTTGGCGTGAGACTGCTTTACTAAAAGCAGGGTTTTGCACTTCTGCTGCTTTACCGTTGGTAAGCCGAGGACACATTTTTGGCGCGATCAGCCTGTACAGTGACCAGCCTGGCTTTTTCAGTCCAAAGCGTCTCGAGATGTTTCAGGCTTTTGCTCACCAAGCTGCGTCGGCTTTAGAGAACGCTCGCCTTTTTGAAGAGACCCAGCGCCGTCTACGGCACATCCAGGCTCTTCGCAGTATTGATATGGCCATCACCGGAAGCTTAGATCCGCTCGTCACCTTCAATGTGGCTTTAGATGAGATTACCCGTCAGTTATGTGTTGATGCTGCCTCTATTCTTTACCTTAATCCCTACACTCAGACTTTAGGATACGCTGCTGGGCGCGGTTTTTGCACCCGTAGCGTCGAGAAAACTTGTCTTCGCTTGGGCGAGGGTCTTGCCGGACGTGCTGCATTAGAGAAACGTACTGTGTACGTACCTAATCTATCCGAAAGTAGCGAGTTCACCCGAACTGGTCTTTTTGCTGTAGAGAACTTTACCGCCTACTATGCGGTGCCCCTCATTGCCAAGAGCCGTGTGCTTGGGGTATTGGAAATCTTCCACCGTTTGCCGCATGAAGGCAACAGTGAATGGCTGGAGTTTCTGGAAACCTTAGCTAGACAGATAGCGATTGCCATTGATAACGCTGAACTTTTCCACAATTTGGAGCGCTCAAAAACTGAAATTACTCAAGCCTACGATGCTACTATCGAAGCGCTTTCCTATGCTCTCGATCTCAAGGACAAAGAGACTGAGGGGCACAGCCGACGTGTGACAGAATTGACACTGCGCATTGCCCGGGAAATGGAGATAAAGGAAGAAGAGCTGGTTCATATTCGGCGCGGGGCACTGCTCCATGATATCGGCAAAATGGGCATCCCCGATGATATCCTCCTTAAGCCCGGAAAGCTTACTGATGAGGAATGGGAGATCATGCGAAAGCACCCAATGCACGCTTACCAGATGCTTTCGCACATTGAGTATCTACGTCCGGCTTTGGATATCCCTTATTGCCATCATGAAAAGTGGGATGGGACAGGTTATCCACGGGGCTTGAAGGGCGAGGAGATTCCTCTGGCTGCCCGGATTTTTGCGGTAGTGGATGTCATTGATGCTTTAACGAATGATCGCCCCTACCGAAAGGCTTGGCCAATGGAAAAAGCGCTTGAATACTTCCGTGAGCAGAGCGGAAAACACTTTGATCCCCGGGTGGTGGAAGTGTTTCTTTCTCTTGCAGAGCGAAATCTTCTTTTTGAGGAAGAGGAAGAGTCTTAATAGTAGAAAACATGGCAAAACTTTTGCAGAGGCTTTCAATAGAAGTAGTAGCCGAATTTGTTGAAAACCGTGAAATAGCTAAAGTATTGAAAAATGCAGACATCTGCTACGGGCAGGGTTACTATTTAGGAAGGCCGTTACGCTGCCCTAGTAGCAAATATTAGCGCAGCACAAGCTATTGTGCTATAATATATAATGAGTTTGGGAGGGATAATTTTGAATGATTGTATTGACAAGAAGATCGAACGTTATGAAGCTTTGCTGCGAGAGATGTGGGCTGTGTCTGAGAAATACCTCGGGATGTTTTCTGTGAAACTTTTGGTGGAAAGGGTTGTGTGGGATCTTTCTACTGAGTATAAGGAAATAGAACTGCTGTACTATGATGAGGGTAGGATATCGTGTGCAGAAATAGCGGCCAGTTTGAAGAAAAACCCTGACTTACCGGTCGATGATATGTTCATGAAGTTTGTTGCAAGATATGTAGAAATTCTAGCAAGGCTCATTGGTCATGAAAAAACGGAAAAAATAACGAAGAAGCTGAACGAAGAATTCGGAAATATTCTAGTTGACACAAAGGAGGAATAAGAGATGGATAAATTAAAAACAGGCATAAAGAATCTCGATGGTATTCTTAATGGCGGCATACCTGTGTATTCGCTTAATATCGTTTCCGGCTCCCCGGGCAGCGGAAAAACGATATTTGTTCAAAACATTATTTTTAATAGCGCAAGGAGTGGCCTTAAAAGTTTATATCTGACCACTATATCTGAATCACAATTCAAGATGGTAAGGCATTTGCAGGAGTTTGAGTTTTTTTCGGACGATTTCCTGGGGGACAAGTTTATTTATGGTGATCTGGGAGATGTCCTGCGCAAACAGGGAACGGACAAGGTTCTGGGATACCTGACCGAAATGATTAAAAGACATCAACCGAATATAGTTGTAATAGACAGTTTTAAGGCCATAAGAGACATCTTTCCGGACGAGAAAACTTTTAAGGCTTTTGTTTTTGATCTGGCTGCTGCTTTATCGATATGGGAGGTTACCGTGTTTCTCATAGGCGAGTATGAAGAAAAAGAACTCACTCTCTTAAGTGAATTTGCCATTGCCGATGGGATTTTTCACCTTTACGGGCAGGAAGAAAAACGGTTTCAAAAAAGGTATTTGCGTATTCTTAAGATGAGGGGAACCAATTTTGAACAGGGAGAGCACTTGTTTCAAATTAGCTCTGCGGGAATAGAAGTGTATCCGAGGATAAAACCGGAAGGTAAAAAACTCCAGTATGAGGTCAGGTCGAGGAGAAAAGGATTCGGAATCACGGGCTTGGACGAAATGCTGAGTGGTGGGATAACAGAAGGAACAATTACTCTTATTTCCGGCGGTACAGGTACGGGCAAAACCGTGTTTGCTCTTAAATTCTTACTGGATGGGGCTGAAAAAGGAGAAAAGGGACTATTCCTTTCTTTTGAAGAGCCTGTTACTCAACTTATAGATAACGCCCGTTGTCTGGGATGGGAGCTGGATAGATATCTGGCAGACGGCCGTCTAAATATCAAATTTATTTCTCCAATAGAGTTGGACGTAGACAAGCACGCTTTTGAAATACTGGACATGGTCAATAAAAATAAGGTGGAGAGGTTTGTTATCGACAGCATATCTTCTTTTGAAAGCAGCGTTTCTGATATACAAAAATATAAAGATTATCTGTGGGCGATAGGACAGCAGCTCAAAAGGAGGCATATTACTACTATATTTACCGTACTAAACGAAGACCTCTTTTCACCGGTAGTAGTAACTAAAGCTCAAATATCCTTAATGACAGATAATATAATCATTCTGCGCTACGTGGAAGATAATTCAAGCGTTAAAAAAGTTCTTGGAATCCTTAAAACCCGTGGAATCAACCACGACAGAGACATTAGAGAATATGAGATTACCCCGAACGGAATAAATGTTCTCGGAAAGTTAGACAAAGCAAATATGTTGAGATGAGGTGCAACTAAATGCCAGCAAACCTTTTACTCAGTGTTTCGTTAAAATACTGGCAGGATTTTCAGGATACTCTTGCCAGGGTGATGGATGCAAACATTTACATCTTTGATATAAATGGCGGCTCTTTTTCCCAATTCAGTCGAGAAGTCGAACTATGCAAGAAGGTAAATAAAGGAGGGAAGATCTGCAACGAAAAGTGCATCCGTTTTTATAAAGACATCCTGGGCTCGTTAGAAGATAAAGGCACATTTACCTGTCCTTACGGGATTAGACTTTATGCCTACCGCCTGGGCACCTATACACAAAAGATAGGTTTCCTTATCATTACTCCTACCAGGATAAGAACCCAGGTGGGCAGCGAGGAAGAAAATACTTTTATCACCAAAGTATACAGCATTTATCAGACTATCAATGAGGTTCTTAAGGCCATCCTTGAAAAAAACCTTTTAGGACTACGAAGTCTTGAACTGAACAGCATTTATGAAATTAGCCGCCTGTTGACCTCAACCATTGAACTGGAAAAGGTTATGGACCTCATAACGAATTCCCTGATCATAATATACAAGGCCGAACTGGGTTTTGTTGGCCTTCGAGAGGGTGATAAAATCAGGGTGGCGCAGGCTAAAGGTGATCACGACCACCTTTTGATAGGGAAGGAATGGCCTATGGTTCAGCCGTTGATGGAGAAGTTTTTTTCAAAAGTTGAGCCATCATTTCTGAATATTGATGAATTAATGACTTTACCGGGTCTTGCTGATTTGAAGGTTGATTCCGTGAATAAAATCATGTTTTATCCCCTATGGTCTTCTTTGGGTGCTGTTGGCCTGTTAGGTATAGTGTTTTCTCCTGAGTCGATAGATGACAGCTCCACCAGAAACCTGCAGATATATGCGAACTTTGCTGCGATAGCTTTGACTAACGCAAAACTTATAAGCCGACTGGAAAGAGAAGCCGAAACCGACTTTTTGACCGGCTTCTTTAATAAGCGTGCTCTGCGCAACATACTGGTTAATGAACTTGAGAGGAAAATCAGGTATGGTATCCCTTTGGCAGTTATTTTCCTGGATATCGATAACTTTAAGTGTTACAATGATACCTTTGGTCATGTAGCTGGCGATGTGGTGCTGCAGAAGACGGCAGAGATAATAAAAAACTCCATCAGGACTGTGGATATTGCGGGCCGTTACGGAGGCGAGGAGTTTGTAATTATTCTTCCTGGGACAAAAGAAGAAGGTGCTGTTGCAGTCGCAGAAAGAATACGAAAAACCATAGAGATTTATCCATTTCAACATCATAAAGTTACTGCAAGTTTGGGCATAGCTTTAGCAAAAAACAGTGATTCTGTTGATACCTTGCTCAAAAGGGCAGATCAGTCCTTATATCAAGCGAAAAGACAAGGAAAAAACTGCTTTTGCTTGGATCCATCATAAAAATATTAACTTAAATTGTCTTAAAACGGCCCCGGGTCAAGTGTTTTTAAGACTTCCCGGATTGAAGCGGCGTAATTGAGGAGATTGCGAATATTATGAGAGAGAAGTTGGCATTGGACGACAAAACTAAAGGCGCAGAGTTCAGCGAAGATGAAGCTCGCTTCTTAAGCGTCCTTCGTGCAAGCCTTGACCTTGCTATTGACCGAGGTCAAGAGGAAAATGCGGCAATGCTCAGGAAACTTAAGCGGGACATACGACGAGCGCAGGTGTATTACAAATGAGGAACGGCCGGGCGAGTTTAAAAAGCACGATTATGTAACCGGCGTCCATGAGGTCGGCTCCGCTGCGGAAAATGTGGAAAACGACCTGAGGGAACTGATTGCCGAAGTAAATGCGTATGAGGGCAAAGATGTTTTGAAAGCCGCCACCTACCTTCACGCGAGGTTTGAGTTTATCCATCCCTTCGCAGACGGTAACGGACGTGTCGGCAGGACGCTCATGAATTACTATCTCATGATACATAACCATCCACCCCTCATCGTCTATTATGAGGATAAGCGGATGTATTACGACTGCCTGCAAAAGTATGACGAAGCCGGGGAATTAAATCCCCTGTATGAGTTTTTCAAATATGAAACGGAAAAAACATGGGAAAAGGCGCTGGCTCTTGCAGACGGCATGAAATTGGAACGCAAAGGCTTGCCGGATTTTATCCGGAATATGTAACCAATAGAACAATATGGGAGTAAAAGTCATTTCGAAATGATGGCTTTTTTAAAGTATAAAAAACAGGTGTATTATTATGTTTATAGCTGATTTTCATATACATTCAAAATACTCAAGAGCTACAAGCAGGGATTGTGTACCTGAAGTGCTTGAATTTTGGGCACGGCGTAAAGGGATTGGCGTTATTGGTACGGGTGATTTCACCCATCCTGCCTGGCGTGAGGAATTAAAGGAGAAGCTTGTTCCCTCAGGAGAAGGACTTTATGTTCTTAAGAATGATTTCCGCAAAGAGGATAAAGTTGCAGGAGCAGATTTCAAGCCTCGATTTGTTGTTTCTGGTGAAATCAGCTCAATATACAAAAAGAACGGAAGGATAAGAAAGGTTCACAACCTGATACTTCTACCCAGCCTGGAACATGCTGAATTAATATCACGCAGGCTTGAGGCCATAGGCAATTTGCGGTCTGACGGCAGGCCGATATTGGGCCTTGACAGCAGGGATTTGCTTGAGATAGTACTTGATATGTGCTCGGAGGCTATATTTATACCTGCTCACATATGGACGCCGCATTTCTCCCTGTACGGTGCATATTCCGGTTTTGACGACATCATGGAGTGCTTCGAGGACCTCACAGGCTATGTATATGCACTCGAAACAGGCCTTTCCTCAGACCCTCCAATGAATTGGCGCCTTTCTGCACTGGATGACTTTACGCTGGTTTCCAACTCGGATGCACATTCCCCGGCAAACCTGGGAAGAGAGGCAAACATTTTCGATACAGGACTTTCTTATCAGTGCATGTTGAAGGCGTTAAAAAACCGCAGTACAAAGGAGTTCCATGGTACAATAGAGTTTTTTCCGGAGGAAGGCAAATACCACTATGACGGGCACAGGGCATGCAAGGTGTGCTGGAAGCCTTCGGATACAAAAGCTGCGGGAGGCATATGCCCTGTATGCGGCGGCAGGATTACAGTCGGAGTGCTTCACCGGGTTGAAGTCCTTGCAGACAGGGAAGAGGGGTTCGTGCCACCGGTGGCAAAGCATTTTGAAAGCCTTGTTCCTCTTTATGAGGTAATAGCTTCCTCGATAGGTTCTGCTGTTACCGGTACGAAGGTGAAGGAAAAGTACGATGACCTGATACGGAGCCTCGGACCGGAGTTATTTATACTCCGTGAGGCACCGCTGAAAGATATTGAATTGGTGGCAGGCCCATGTATAGCTGAAGGCATCCGCAGGCTGAGATGCGGCAAGGTCGAAATACAACCTGGGTTTGATGGAGAATACGGTAGAATTAAAATAATAGACAAAAGTGAAATAGACATGCTTTCAGGCCAGCTATGCTTTATTGATGATAAAAGTACTTGTATTAAAAAACCATCGATACCTAAAACTATTCAGGACATAAAGGTTTCGGCTAATGAAGCGGAATCGGCGCCGGTTTTAGTTGATGCCTGTCCGTCAAACGATAGTGAGTACCCTATGAAAGCTGTTTCCTCAAACATTCTCTATGGATTGAACGAAGAGCAGTGGGAAGCTGTTTCGTCCCCCAGCCCGGCAATTGCGGTAATTGCAGGTCCTGGAACCGGAAAAACAAAAACACTGGTATGCCGTATTGCTTACCTTGTTGAAAAATGCGGTATACATCCCTCGCAGATAACTGCCGTTACTTTTACAAATAAGGCTGCAAATGAGATGCGCATCCGTCTGGAGAAGCATTTCGGGGACAAGCGGACAGCAGGTGCAATGACAATAGGGACATTCCACTCTATATGCCTTCAGATTTTGTCCAAATGGAGGGGCAAGAATAACATAACTATTATTGATGAATATAATGCCGTTTCAATAATCGAGGAAATATTAAAGGATATGAAATTGGAGATTTCTCCTCGAGATGTCATGAGAGGGATATCGCTGATTAAAAACGGTGCATCCCCGGTGGGAGATAAGAAAAAATCCGATATCCCAGCCATTGTATACGATTTATACTGCTCGCAGCTTAAGCGTTACGGTGTAATGGACTATGACGATATCCTCCTCGAAGTACTTCACCAGTTTGAGTGTAGAAACATAGGGGATATATCAGACAGAAGCCTGGAAAACTCTTTCTCGTACCTGCTGGTGGATGAGTTCCAGGATATAAACGAGATTCAATACCGCTTGATAAAAGAATGGGGCAGGAAAAGCGAGAGCATTTTTATTATAGGTGACCCTGACCAGTCGATTTATGGTTTCAGGGGTTCGGATTTCCGCTATTTTGAAAGGTTTATAGAGGATTTCCCCGGTATCCACCACGTCCGGTTGACTCAGAATTACCGTTCAACACCCGAGATAATCGCTTCCGCCAAATCGGTAATCTCAAAGAAATCTGCAGGGGGGCGTACATGTTCCCTCGACGCAAAAAGAGAAAGCGGCACCAAAGTACGTTTTATAAAAACCAACGATGAATTTTCGGAGGCGCTGTTTGTTGCAAAGGAAATAAACCGTATGGTTGGCGGTATCGATATGCTTGATACACAGATACTGTCAGCACCCAACAGAAAAAGGCCTGCGGCAAAACACCCAAGAGGCTTTTCTGATATTGCCATATTATACCGCACCAATCGTCAGGCGGAAATTCTGGAGCAGTGCTTTTTAAAAGAAGGTATCCAGTATGTAGTCGTCGGGCGGGACGAGTTCCTTTCAGATAAGTTGGTCCGTGAGGCGATTGCGTTTTTCAGGTTTTTGCTCAACCCCGGGGATATCGCTTCACTATTGGTATGTCTTAAAGCAGAAAGCATATATTCGGCAGACCTGAACCAAAAAGTCCTAGAAAGTTACGTTGCAGGTGAGAAAAGCGTATCATCCCTCGCAAGGATCATGGAAGGGATTCAGCTGCCGCTGCAAAAATTAGGCAAATCCCGGAATTTCATAGAAATGTTGAGGAAATATCAACCTATCATTAATAAAGAAAAGCCGTGGAAGATTATAGATTCCTGGATTAACGACAACAGTCTGTCAGGTATAAGGTGCATGGAACTGCTTTTAAATACGTCTGTTATGTATAACAAAATGTCTTCCTTTATTCAAAACCTTGTGTTGGGTCGCGAAAGTGATGTTGTACGCAGCGGTAGCAAGGTTTATTCTCCGGATGCGGTTCAGTTAATGACCATGCATGCGGCAAAAGGCCTTGAATTTCCCATAGTGTTTATTTGCGGCGTAAACGATGGCATAATTCCTTTAAAGAACAGCAACCCAGGCTTTGATATTGACGAGGAGAGACGGCTTTTCTATGTCGGGATGACAAGGGCACGGGATGAGCTTATACTTCTGACATCCCGTACCCCATCTCCTTTTATTGCAGACATATCTGAAGAGCAACTTATAAGAGAGAATGCTTTTACGCAAAAGCAAGTGCCTCAATACAAGCAAGCAAGCCTTTTTGACTAATTGACAGATTGGGATAATGTGCTTCGGCAGTGACTTCACATAATCCTTATCCTGTATTTCCTCAACCATACATCAACCTGTATCAGGTAAGCGAACATCTGTGGTGTTGCCATAAGCTGACCAAACCACGGTTTGCCGTAATCTGACTCGCTTTCAGCAAGTGAGCGAACTGCTTTTACATCTATCAACGGCTTAATTGGTGAATTGCTGTCGTATAAAATTTCCAGCATCCATTTCTTTACTTCAGCCTCATATGATGGGTTATGGGTTTTTGGATAAGGGCTCTTTTTGCGGTACAACACATCATCCGGCAGGACGCCTTTCAGTGCCTGACGCAACAGTCCTTTTTCTCTTCCTTCAAGCATTTTCATTTCCCATGGAATGTTCCAAACATACTGTACCAGGCGGTGGTCACAGTATGGAACTCTCACTTCAAGCCCTGAAGCCATACTCATGCGATCCTTACGCTCAAGAAGCGTGCTCATGAACCAGGTTATATTAAGGTAGAACAATTCGCGCCTGCGGGCTTCCAGCGCATTTTCACCAGGAAGACGCGGAACTTCTTCAAGGGTTTCAAGATACCTTCTGTTAATATACTCTTCAGGTTTAATTCGCTCAATTAATTCCCGCGATAGCACTCTTGTACGCTCCTGAATGGAACGGGCCCAGGGAAATGTATGAGCGTTGAGCAGTTCTTCATGGTGGAACCATGGATATCCTCCGAATATCTCATCAGCACATTCACCTGAAAGTGCGACGGTTACGTCTTTCTTTATTTCACGGCAGAACAACCATAATGAGGAATCTACATCGGCCATGCCGGGCAAATCGCGAGCGTTAACTGCGGAAATGAGGGATTCCACCAGCTGGGGAGTATCGAATCTTATATAATGATGGCATGTATTGAATTCCTCAGACATGCGTTTAACCCATGGTCCATCCGAATTTGGCTGGAATGAGCTGGGCTTGAAATACAACTCATTATCTACATAGTCTATAGAGTAAGTGTGAAGCTGTCCCTGGCCTGTCATCCTAAAGTGGTTTGCTGCAATTGCAGTAATGGCGCTTGAATCAAGACCACCGGACAAAAATGTGCATACAGGCACATCTGCAACAAGCTGTCTTACAACGGCATCCTTGACAAGTACGCTCAACTTCTCGATAGTATCTTCCAAACTGTCTTCATGAGGGTAGCTTTCGAGAGACCAGTATTTGCGCATATGTACTCCATTTGAATCGTACAGAATGTAGCAGGCAGGCTTAACTTCCGAAATACCTTTAAATACTCCATGCCCTGGTGTGCGTGCAGGACCCAGCGAAAAAACCTCTGCCAGTCCTTCGGTATCAACCTCGGGCTTAATTAAGGGGTGTGCAAGTATGGCCTTTAACTCAGAACCAAATATTAATGAACTTCCATGCTCTGCATAGAATAAAGGCTTAACTCCAAACCTGTCGCGTGCTAGAAAAAGGCTTTGGTCTTTTTCACTCCATACTCCAAAAGCGTAAATTCCATTTAAGTATTGAACACATTCAGGTCCCCATTCAATATATGACATAAGCAATACTTCTGTGTCCGAATTGCTGAAGAACACATGTCCCCTGGACTCGAGTACATTGCGCAAATCCGCCGTGTTATAAAGCTCTCCGTTGTAAGTTATAACGTAATTATAGCCACCCTTCTGACGTATCATAGGTTGAGATCCACCGGAAGGGTCGATAACTATGAGGCGCCTGTGGGCTATGAGGGCATGAGGCGATATCCATAGCCCGGAAGCGTCAGGCCCGCGATAATTTAGCGTATCAGCCATCTCTTCAATTATTTTCTGCTGAGTACTCAAATCTTTTTTCAGGTCTATCCAACCTGCTATCCCACACATATGCCTCAACTCCCTTAAATAAATTCTTATACTATCAAAAAGTACTATCAAAAAGGCACCATACTCACATGTATGGCGCCTTTGCCTAATTGATAATCAATATCATTAACGTTACATTACTAATATATGATGACACAAAAAATTGGTTACGATAAAACTAATAAAATTTTGCAAAATTTTTAGAAAAAATATATGTGTAACAGTCAATTTAATCTAAAATGTTTGTTTAATGAGTATGACTTTTAGTAAGTAACCTATTGCCAACCGAATAATTATTTAGTATAATTTAACTACAAAACAATTGTTCGAGAGGTTGCATAAACATTATGTTCTAATAAACAAATTTTATTAAAAAAATTAATACAAATTTAAGATTTTTAATAAATTTGATAATCTGATGAATATAAAGAGGTACATTTATGGATGAGGTAAGAGTTTTGATAGTTGATGATGAAGAGCGCATAAGGGAAATGATTAAGGAATATATCAGCCTTGAGGGATATATTATTGATGAAGCTTCGGATGGAGTTGAAGCATTAAACCTGTTCGAACAAAATAAATACTCGCTTGTTGTGCTCGATGTTATGATGCCTAAAATGGACGGCTGGAGTGTGTGCAGGGAAATCCGGAAAACCTCTCATGTACCTATAATCATGCTGACAGCAAGAGGCGAAGAATACGATAAATTGTTTGGGTTTGAACTAGGAGTGGACGACTATGTTGTAAAGCCTTTCAGCCCGAGGGAACTGCTTGCCCGTATGAAAGCAGTTATGAGAAGGAGTATTTTGCCGTTTCAGGATGTTCAAAGGGAGAATAAAGCTGTCTTTGAAGGCCTTGTTATCGAGTTTGATTCACGGAATGTATATGTAGATGGGAATATTGTCAGCCTTACACCAAAAGAGTATGAACTATTGAATTTCTTTGTCAGGAATCCGAATAGAGTGTTTTCAAGGGAGCAGCTTCTCACAGAGGTCTGGAGTTATGATTTTACAGGAGATGATAGAACCGTGGATACCCATGTAAAAATGTTACGGGAAAGCCTGGGCCATTATAGGAAATATATTGTGACTGTTTGGGGAACAGGCTATAAATTTGAAGCAGGAGTCAGAAAATGAAAAGTATAGGTTTTAAGCTCTGGGCCGGGATGATGGCCCTTGTTATAATTGTATTAGTACTTCTATGGCTTTTTCAGATTGTGTTTCTTGAAAGCTTTTATACCGGTATGAGAGTATCGGGGGTAAAAAATGAAGGTAGTTCCATTGCTAAATTACTTGGCGAGGGAAATAAGGCCGAATTTGAAAACAAAGCAGATATTTTCGCATTTAATAACAACTTGAGCATTGAACTTTTAGACTTGGATGGAAGTATTGTATATACAACAGGCTCGACGGGCTATGCCGGACAAATGCCCATGATGAGAAGTAGAGAAAAGGTTGAGGCTTTTCAGGAAGTTCTTGCCGGAAAGGAAGTAACCATCCCTTTATCTCATCCCCGGTTCGGGAACAAATTTATGATGATAGGACTCCCAGTAAAAACATCCGGAGAATTAACAGGCGTGCTTTTTATAAACATGCCGTTAGCTCCGGTTGAGGATACTGTTTTAATTTTAAAAAAACAGCTTATATTTATTACATTGATTTTGCTTGCTGCAGCACTCTTTATTTCATATATGATCTCCAGAACATTTACGAAACCTATACTTGAGATTAAGAAGGTATCTGAGAAGATGGCTTCCGGCGATTTTTCAGACAGGATAAAATCCGGGAGTAGGGATGAAATCGGTAAACTGGCAGAAACAATCAATTATATGGGAGAGGAACTTTCTAAGATTGAACAGCTTCGTAAAGACTTGATTGCCAATGTATCCCATGAGCTTCGGACACCGTTAAGCTTAATCCGCGGCTATGCAGAGACCATAAGAGATGTCAGCGGAAATGTTCTGGAAAAACGTGAAAAACAGCTTGATATTATTATTGAAGAATCAGAGCGGCTAAGTAAGATTGTGGATGATATTCTTAACCTTTCACAGATGCAGGCAGGGTACATGAACTTAAATCCGGGACAGTTTTTGATAAACAAAACAATAGAGGATATAATTAAAAGATATAATATTTTAAGTGATAAGACAGGTATTAAGATTATATTTAAAGCTACCGGGGACATAATGGTAACAGCTGATGAGTTGAGAATAGAACAGGTATTGTATAATCTTATAAATAATGCTTTCAACCACACACCGGAAGGGGGAAGCATAACGGTTAAAGTGATTAATCGTCAAGACACTGTTAAAGTCGAGGTATCAGATACTGGAACGGGCATCTCAGATGAGGACATCAAGCGTGTGTGGGACAGGTACTATAAAGCAGACAAAACAAGCGGAAGGAAAATGGTGGGTACAGGACTTGGACTTGCTATCGTAAAAAGCGTACTTGAGGCACATAAGGCTTTATATGGTGTAGAAAGCAAAAAAGGAGCCGGAACTACATTTTGGTTCGAGCTTAATAAATAGGTAAGCGTTCACATTATTTTAATAAATATTTCACAATTCTTTTAGAGTTCTATCATACTTCTATCACAATTACTCCTTATAATAGAAATAGAAAATGTAAAAACAACGTCGGACATTTCCTAACTGAACAGGAATGTATTATTGTTCGGAGAGAAATGTCCTAATACCAAAAAAGGAGTGTGAATTTTATGAAAAACTTAAAAAGAATTATTGTAGTAGTAATAGTAGTAGTTATACTTGGCGTAGCTGGTGCTGCTTATGCCGCAACAGCAAAGACACCTGCAGAAATTGCATCGGGATTGACAGGAAAAGCTATTGAGGATCTCTACAAGGAGCGTGCTGCAGGAAAGACTTACGGCACCATTGCAAAAGAAGCCGGAAAACTAGAGGAATTCAAGGAACAAATGCTGGAACAGAAGAAAGCAATTCTTGACCAGCGTGTAGAGGATGGAAAGCTTACTCAGGAACAGGCCGATGAAATCTATGATTCTATCAAAAACAACCAGGCTGCATGTGATGGAACAGGGAATGCCGGAATTGGTAAAAAATATGGAGCGGGTTTCGGCCAGTGCAGCGGTATAGGCAATAGTATTGGCAAAGGTGGAGAAATACGCAATGGCAGTGGATTTGGCGGTAGAATGGGAGTTGGTAGAGGTCAAAACAGGTAGAGAGCTCTCTAATGTTTAAAGGTTTTAGAAAAATATAGCTTTTATTTGAACAAAAATAAAACCACAAAGGATGCTGTAAAGAACAGCTCTTTTGTGGTTTTTATCGTATATTAATTTATAAACATCCTAAATAATGTTAGATGTTATGTTTGATGGTAGATGAGTAAACTAGACTTCAAGAAGAGAAGCGGTTTTATAGATGCTTTTCTTTTAGGAATACCCTTCGGTATTTCTGCGTTACCACCCTGTACCATGCCAATTACAGCTTCTGTTCTTGCTTATTCTGCAACTAGAGGAAGTGCATTGTTAGGAGCAGTACTGATGTTTACCTATTGAAAGGGTATGTAAACATACTTCTTACGAAAATATTCAGAGCGGTTAAAAGAACGGATACCATGGATGTATTTTGAGATATTGATAAAATTGCTCCCCAGGTGTTGAAACACATAGAAGAAAATTATAACAAAAAACTCACGTTGAATGAACTGGCAAGGTCCAGTTTCTATAACCCCTCGTATTTTAGCAGGATATTCAAGGAATGCTATGGCAAGATACTTACTGAATACATAAGCGAAAAGAGACTTGAGGCTTTTTTGAGCCCAATACCAGAGACTTTATTAAAGATTAAAGCGTGGGTAATGGAAGGACCTACACACCACTATGCTCTGGGAAGCGAACATAATTCTATTTAATTTATGGAGACTATGTTATATAATTACTATTACGCCTCTGTTTTAAAATACAAAGCAGATTTATATATAATGGGTGATAAACGGTGTTATAAAAATATAGCAGGGTAATATTTAAATAACACCCTGCTACTTCTAACTCTATATTACGCTTTTACTTTGTATGGTCTCATCATTTCATTATCTTCGTGGTCTAAGATATGGCAATGCCAAACATATCCAGGACCAAGTGTAGGATCGAAAGAATACAGGTTTTTGCCTGGTTTTGCAACAAATACAGGGATATCTTGTGGTGCGAAACGGACTCTTATACGGGTAACTTCATTCGAGTTCACCTTTACAGTATCTTTCCACCCTTTTTCATTATCAGGTGGACTGATGGGTTCGCCGTCCAAATAGGGTTCTATTGGCAATGCAATAGTGGGATGGTCTAAAGGAGGAACTCCATTAAATTCTTCCCATTTATTCTTATACTCTTCTGCCTTAAAATTCTGGCGGCTAACAACCTGGAATTGCACCAGATGCAAATGTATTGGATGTGTATCCATTGTTAGGTTAATTATAATCCATTCCTCTGTTGATCCGACTCTTGGTAATTCTGATATTGGGGCCGACCATTTTTGACCATTTAATACAAGTATTACTGGACCATTAGGTGTAGTTACTTCATTTAATGTCAGGATTCTGGGAGGTGAGTCCGGTATAAGTCTTGGAATTCTATTAAGTTTGTCAGGCAGCCTGGGCGGTTTAACTGGCGCGGAAGAATCTGCAAGTACTGTGAATTGCATAATTTGTCCGACAGTATTCGGATCAGGCGTATCTCCGCCCGGAAATGGAGCGTTTGCATCATTCTGAAGAATTATTGAAGTACCTGGTTCAATACTCGAAAAATCCATAAGAATGTCTGCACGTTCTCCCGGTGCTATTAAAAGTGAACCAAGCTCAACTGGCTTAGGTAGGAAGCCACCATCACTTCCAATTTGTACAAATGTCATACCATTTGACAGCTTCAGATTATAAAACCGGGCATTGGAACCGTTAAGAAATCGGAACAGATACTGGCGTGGTTCTACATCCAGGTTTGGCCATACTTTTCCATTTACCATAATAGTGTCACCAAAAAATTCAGGTGTCCAGTAAGGATGAATATTGGGATTTACTCCAACGTTGTTAAATGAAAAGGAGCCATCAGTATTAAATGACCTATCTTGTATCACTATTGGTATCTCATATTTCCCGCTGGGTAAAACTACATTTTTCTCAAGTAATGTATTATGTTTGCAATTTTCGGGGTCACGTAACAAATAAAATCCAGCAAGTCCCAAATACACATTAAGTCGTGTTATACCAAGTGTATGGTCATGATACCATAGAGTAGCTGGTTGCTGTTTATTAGGATACGTATAAAGGGATGTTACAAATTTAGGTCCCCTCTTCCCATTGCTAGTGAACCATGCATCCGGATGACCGTCAAAAGTAGAAGGTACTTCACCTCCATGAAGGTGTGTCACCACTGGTATCGGTTTTTGTGCCTTAGGGAATCCGGGAGGGAATAAAGGCCAGGGCATGGGCGGGTCCATAGGCATATTATTAGGATTTGCCCAATGTAAGGTCGGGTCGACCGCAAGTAGGTGTAAACCAGTCAATTTATTAATCCATTTTACCATAACAGGGATACCTCTAACAGCTTCAAAAGTAGCTCCGGGTGAACTTCTGGAATACTTGATACGCCCGGTTTCAGGGTCTTTAACAAGTCCACCGTATCCCCAAACTGTCGTCTGAGGAAAACCTTCAGGAAGAATCTGCTGCTTGAACTCACTTATATCTACAAAATAAAGATGCCTTTTTTCCTTATTTTTATATATATTCACTTTATTTCCATGTATTTTTTCTTCAATTGTGACTTTTACTTTTAATATAAAGGGTTTATAAACAGGCGGCTTTACTAATTGATTGACAAACTTTGGTATAGATGCAGGATCAAGCTTGGTGGTTTGCCTAAAGGATTGTACTTGAAGCTTCTTCTTACATATAATATATTTTAAATAATTTATAGCTTTAAATAGATAGAAAGAAAATATTCCTAATAGGATTTTAAACATTTATATAACCTCCCTTATAATGTTTACTACAATATATTATGTTGACTACTGTAAAAAGGTTCTTGCATTATTGCGGTGCTGATTTACGCACAATGTTCCAACGCAGCCCTGGTGGCGAATATGCTGACTTGAAACAGGAAAGTCGGAAGATATATTAAAAAGTAAAAAGCAGGCACTTCTTAATTCCGGTGATGAGTGGATTATAGACGGCAATTATGGAGGCACTATAGATATGCGCCTTGAAAAAGCTGATATAGTTATTTATTTAAATTTAAGTAGATTTGTATGTTTGACAAGTTATATAAAACGGGTTATTCCCCATATAGGAAAAGGAAGAGCGGATATGCAGGAAGTATGCCTTGAGAAGCTTGATTTTAAGTTTATGAAATATACCTGGAATTTTCCTAAAACATCAGGTCGAAGAAATAAGGAAAGACTTGGAATGTATAGCAATAAAAAATATGAGAATATGAGTATTGAAATGTATAATAGCATAATAAACCGCTATTGAAGCATATGCGGAGTGATATATACAGGATTCAGCTATAAAAACTCAATTCGTCATAACGCTGTTTTTACTATTATATTTGAATAATTTGATGACTTTCAGTAGATTATTCAAAGCTGTCGCTGGCGGTGATTGGCAAGGCAGTTCCTGAACATCCACGGGGAGAATACCCGTGGAATTTTGTGAGGTGCCCGTGCTATCAGTTTTGGTATAGGTTATGATTCAAAGACCTCTTTGAGTGGTGCCTCCAGATCTTCAAACCAATAGGATTTTATAACTTCGCTGTTTTTATACGTTATGAATGAATCAATCTGAAAATCTTTAAAACCGTAAACCAGGACTGTTTTCCCTTGGGGGTCTACCACCCAGAATTCCTTTACGCCCGACAGCATATAAGTATTCAATTTATCTACCATGTCTTTAGACCTGGTATCGGGCGACAATATTTCAACAACCAGTGTGGGTGTTCCCATATACCGCCCCTTTTCGTTCACTGTATGTTCCAGGTCACAGGCAATAAGCAAATCAGGCTGCATCACATCTGGCTCTTTAAAACCTTTTTTGTAAAAATGCACATCAAAAGGTGAATAGAATACTTTACACGGCTTTCCCTTCAGATAATTTCTTAATAAGACATGTAGATTGCCTGAAATATTCTGATGATAGGTACTTGGAGACGACAACAGGACAATCTCTCCATTAATGTACTCCATACGCAGATCGCTTTTTTCATAGATTGCCATGAATTCTTCATAGGATACCTTTTTTCCACCGTACTGATAATCCAAAGACCTTTCCAGTACGGTAAAATACCGCTCAATATCGGTAATATACGGTGTCATGCGAATTATTTTCTTGCCGTTTTTTGTGATAACCACTTCATTATCATTACATACATAATCTAAATATTTTCCAAGGTTGGACTTTAATTCTGTGGCTGTGATCACCAATTTATTTTCATTTTCCATATTCACACCGCCTCTTACTATGATTTACATCGTATGGTTTAACAAAAAAATCGTACATATATATAATATCATATCGTACGAATATTTGCAATACCGACTCTGTTTATAGGGCGCATTTTATTTTTATGAAGAAAATGCACCCGTTTAAAGCCGAAGTGAAAGTATTTGCTGAAAGATCGGCCGACATGGGCAAGATACTTGGTCAGAATGCCATGATACACTGCAGGAGGATTTTGGTAGGGCCAGGTGCATATGCAGATATGGTTATAGATAGGAATTAATAGTAATAGAAGAAGGAATACAGCATATTATTTATATTGAAAAAACATCATCAAGATTGGCTGTTAATCCCTTAAATACTATTGACTCTGCGGATTCGCCGATTTTCCAGGTGCGCGTCTCGGAAATTTCATTGTTCTCAAATAAATATAAATGGATTTCCTTGTTAAAAGTGTTAATAATCCAGTATTCTTTTACACCACTGCTCATATACAAATTCAATTTTAACACCATATCTCTGCTTCTCGTTGCTTTAGATAGGATTTCAACAATAAGTGAAGGTGTGCCAATATATCTGTCTTTTTCATCAAGCATTTCTTCCGGATTACATATGATCACGATATCTGGCTGTACGACGTTTTTATTATCCTCATAATCTGTCAAAGTAATATCAAAAGGTGAAACCAGAGGGGTACAATTTTTCCCTTTAAACCAATTGCCAAAAATCAAGAATAAATTTGCTTGAATTTTTTGATGAGTGTAACTTGGTGAAGCCATTAAATAAATTTGTCCATTTATAAACTCGTAATGTTTATCAGATGCATCTTTCATTTTTAGAAAATCTTCGTATGAGGTTTTTGTATTTCCACTATGATATTCAAGGCTTTTTTCACAAACGACTCCTTCCTTATACAAATTAGTAAGCAACTCTTCATTATATTTGACCAGCATAGCTATATTTTTACCATTACTGGACACAATAACTTCTTCAATTTTACATAGTTTGAGGTATTTATCGAAATTGTTTTGCAATTCTGTTGGATTTACTACCATATAAATCACACTCCAAATACTTAATTTTATTAGCTAATATTATATAACAAAATAGCTAAAATGTAAATAGTATCCAAATTAAAGGAAGTATATAAATATCGCAGAAATCTTTCATTCTGCTGTTCATGATACCTCTTTTAATCATGGCATGGAACTTTTCCGCAATAAAGGAAGATTTGAGATAAAAGATTTTAAGTATGTACAATTAGAAATACAGTTAAATACTTTTATCAACAGAAGGCTGAAATTCAAATAAAATCAGCCTTTTCTGCGCGCGTCGGGAATGTTCCCCTATTCACAGTATGAAACCATTTTTTAAGCCGTTGTATAGTAGGAGAATAGGTGTGACGGTACACTACAGAGCAAACTATATTTATTTTTATCATACAATTAAAATATGCTCTATTCTTTGCGATAATTGCTTGAAGTATTGCAAAAATTGCTATATATGATGTGTCATAAAAGACAAAGTTGGACGTCCCCGCGCCTGCATGATACCCTGACTCTGCCTTTTATAGTCTGCATCTCAAAGGTCAAATACTCCAGATATCCGGGAATATGCGGCGAGAAACTTATTTCCTCCCATCCTGGTTTGGCTGGCTTAAGCCCGATAATGTCTTCTATCATCACCGGAATCGGTGCACTAGCCCAGGGATGGCACAGGCTGGTGTTCCACTTCTGGTCCTTTCCCCATACCTCAAAGCATGCAGTTGCACCCTCTCTCAGCATATTGGCCCAGGAATGTTTATCCTTGGACGTTATGAGCTGGTACACGAGTTCATACTCTCCGATACCTGCTAATCCCTTTAGGTTGATAACATTATGACAGCCGTCACCCACAACTGTCGAAAGGTTAAAATCATAATCATCCCGTAAATTCTCCGGCCAGTCAACCAGATTCCATTTCTCCTTGACGTTTTCCAGAAGACCGTCGTCTCTTTGATACTTTTTAAAATACTCAACAACTCCCTTTGCTACCGGGTACATCTCTCTTAAAAATTCTTTATCGCCGCTGTGTTGATAGTAATTTAAAAGCTGAAGGGGCCACTGAAGAGAATAATCGGCAATTTCCTGCATAAAGCTTCCCGGTGCGACTGCCAATCAAACCGGGACAAATATACGACGATGCGGCAAAATCCTGCAGCTCTTTCTTAAATAGTCTCAAGTCTCCCAAAAGATACAGGTGTGAAAGACTGGTAATGGTAGCATCTCCCAGATACTGTCCTTTTTCTCTGCTGGGGCAATCTACAAATACTTCCTGCAAGCCATATTTTACAGCATTTTTGCATATTGTCCATATATTATTCAACAGAGGGTCGGAGGATTCAAATTTGCATTTGTTGTCATCCATAGGATAGTGGCGGACAACTGCACAAAAGCTTTCAGGCTGTAAAGGATTTGTGGGTGAAATTACTTCCACATACCGGAATGCCTTGTAATCATAATGTTCCAGAACATTCCTCCCGTCGGACAAAATCCAGCTATCCTTGTAGTTGCAGTTGCACCTCATCATATATCTGACATGTTCCCCCAGGCCTTCCTCCAATTCCTCGCCGCACAGTATTTCTACAAGTTCGCCGGATTTCCCCGAGGTCTCCATTTTGAACTGCCCGGTGATTTCATGTCCGAAATCAATAAGATAATGGCCTTCTCCAAGTTTTTTCACCTTAAAAAATTAGCTTCCTTGAAAGCATATAGATAGTTGGAAAACATCCACTTCCTGGGGAAGAATGCTCCGCCGGAAGTGAGTTCCCAGTTGGTCTTCAGTGACCCAAGCAAGGCATATAATACCGGATAAACTGTAAACAAAATTAAGTCAGTATTGAAAGGGCGCATTTTATTTTTATGAAGAAAATGCTTCCGGCAACTAAATGCTCCAAGTCTTAAGAGGCTGTAAATTCACTTCGGGGCAAATCAAACTCGCAAAATAATTTGAATAGAATTTAATAATATTTCAATGTAATTATTTTGCTCATACAGTTGATTTGCTTATCCCTCGTCGGATTAACAGGCTCTATAAGACTTTCCACAATGTTACTTTCAGCATTTTCTTCAAAATTTGAAAATGCGCCCGTATTAAAAAATGGTTATTGAGTAAAAGCATTTTCCATGGTATAATTAAATAAAGGCGATGGAGTTCGCCATAAATGCTAGTATGCTAATGACTCCTACAGATAACATGTTCTTGTTGTCTGTGGGAGTTTTTGTTTGGGGGTAGTTTATATGGATAGGCATTTTGTATATCATGAGCTTTTAGATTGCATGGAAAGTGATGGGTGTCCGATTTGCATGCTGATTAATAAAAATATAGACCGGTTTATTGATGGGTTGTTGTATGAAAGTGTAAATGATATTAAAATCAGAGATAATATTAATAAGGCAAAAGGCTTCTGCAATTATCATGCATGGCGATTACAGCAAGAAGGCGACCCGCTTGCACATTCCATCATTTATGGAGATCTGGTAAATACCGCGATTAAAGAAATCGAAAGCTTTTTAAAGGAAACCGAGGGTTTAGAAAAGGCTTATTTAAAGTTTTCTAACAGGTCTAACCACATGCTTAAACAGTTAAAGCACTCCTTGAATGGAGAGGCAGAATGCCCATTATGCAAAATGGTGGAAGAAAGTGAAAAAGTGTATATAACGTCAATGACTGAATATATCTTTGCGGATAAAGAATTTAATATAAAGTTCCAAAAAAACAGTTTCATGTGTGTGCCGCATATGTTAAAAATGCTGGAATACTGCAGTAGTTTATCTTCAATAAAAACTGTTTTAAAAATTCAGTTGGAAAGGTTTAAGGAAATGTCTGGCTATTTGAGTGAGATAAAAAGGAAATCGGATTACAGATTTTTTAATGAACCTCACAGCAGTGAGGAGAAAAAAGCATGGATTACTGCAGTAAAGCTTTGGGTTGGCGAGAAAGGAACTAATAAATAGCTGTTTGCGAAGGAGATGTATTTCAAGTGAAAAAGTACATTTATATTGGACTGGGAGGCTTCCTTGGTGCAATATCAAGGTATATTATTAAAGGAGTGACGATATATCATTATAAAGAGCACGTACCTTTAAATACCTTGATAATAAATATCACCGGCAGTTTTGTACTGGCATTGCTGCTTTCTATCGCTTTGGAAATACTTGAATTTGATGCTGACCTGCGTTTGGGAATCGCTACTGGTTTCTTAGGTGCTTATACGACCTTCTCGACACTGTGCAAAGAAACGGTGAATCTGATGATGGAAAGTAATTACTACTCAGCAATCTCCTATATAACGGTTTCTACTATGATCGGACTGGCTGCGGCATACTTTGGGATTGTCCTTGCCAGAGAAACCGTAGCAAAGCTTGTCAATAGAATGAAGAATAATTTAGAGCCGGAAGATGAGGTACTGCTGCAAAAGGAAGGGGAGACTGAGTAAATGGAATATATTTTAGTAGGTATCGGAGGAGCTTTTGGCAGTATAGCAAGATTTAGTCTGGAGAGAATTATTACACAAAAGACAAATTCATCATTGCCAATAGGTACATTCATCATTAACATAACAGGAGCGCTTTTACTTGGACTTGTCAGCGGTCTGGGAATAAACGGAAATCTGTATTTGTTGACTGCAGAAGGGTTCCTGGGTGCCTATACGACTTTTTCAACTTTTATGTTTGAGGGGTTTAACCTTTTTCAGGAGAATGAAAAATTGAATGCGTTCATATATATATTAGGTTCTTTGACTTTGGGGATTATTGGTTTTGCTGCAGGTTTAGAGACAGGCAACCTGTTAAAAGTTATATGAAGGAGGAGAATATATGAGTTTGCTGGGAAAGTGCAAAATATTAAAAATTTACATCATAAAATATTATGTTAACTAATAAAATTTGGTAATTACAGCAGCTTTTTCGCTGCTGATTGGTTTACAACTGTATTGTGCTAGTAAAATATTAGTTGGCAATATCGATAAAATAAAAAGCCTACCCTTAAAGGTAGACTCCATCACGTTCATCCTGTATAATATTAGTTGAAAGAAAAATCAAAAGACAGTATGGTGAAGTGGAATAAAACAAGCTGGAGTATTATCACCTATAGTACCTGAAGATGTTAGAAAAGTTTACTTAAACAATAAAGAGAGTATCAAATTATGAACTTGACCTGAACTTTGGAGGATTTTATGGCAAAGTTAAATCTTATAGCTACAGCTGCTTTTGGTGTTGAGGCAGTAGTAGCAAGAGAGCTTAAAAAACTTGGATATACTGAACAAACAGTAGAAAATGGAAGAATAACTTTTGCAGGTGATTACGAGGCCATATGCCGGAGCAATATCTGGCTCAGGTCTGCAGACAGAGTATTGGTAAAAGTCGGTGAATTCAAAGCACTCACTTTTGACGAGCTCTTTGAAGGTACCAAGGCTCTACCATGGGAGGAGTGGATTCCTGAGGACGGGGAGTTTCCTGTGGAGGGTAAATCCATAAGTTCAAAGCTTGCAAGCGTACCTGACTGCCAGGCTATAGTAAAAAAGGCTGTTGTAGAACGGTTGAAAAAAAGATATAAACGTACATGGTTTGAAGAGACAGGGCAAAAATATAAAATTGAGGTTGCACTTTTAAAAGATACTGCTACTTTAACTATAGATACCAGTGGTGCCGGCCTCCATAAAAGAGGATACAGAAAGCTGGTGGGTGAGGCCCCATTGAAGGAAACTCTGGCGTGCGCTATGTTATTGATAAGCCGGTGGAGAGGGGACAGAGTTCTTATTGACCCTTTTTGCGGCTCAGGTACAATTCCTATTGAGGCTGCTATGATAGCCAAAAATATCGCTCCGGGGTTAAAACGGGAATTTGCAGCAGAAAATTGGCCGGTTATCCCGAAGAATTTATGGGAAAATACAAGGACAGAGGCAATGGACCTGGTAAAGAGAGAGCAAGTTATAAGGATCCAAGGTACAGATATTGATGAAAAGGCAATAAGCCTGGCTCGGTACCATGCAAAAGAGGCAGGGGTAGATGAATTTATACACTTACAGTGTATGCCGGTTTCACGGATAAGCTCTAGGTATAAATACGGCTTTATTATCTGTAATCCGCCTTATGGTGAAAGATCGGGAGAAATCAAATCCGTAGAAAAACTGTATAGTCAAATTGGTCAAATATTCAACAAGTTTGACACGTGGTCATTTTACATTTTAACATCCCACCCTGAGTTTGAAAAATTTTTTGGGCGAAAAGCTGATAAAAAAAGGAAGCTTTATAATGGTAGAATAATGTGTAATTATTATCAGTTTTTTGGGCCTCCACTGCCCAAATAATTGCCGTCAACGTAAATTGTTGTTGCCAAAAAATATTTGACTAATATAATGAAATATATTATTATTTATAAAAAGTATTTACAAAAGCATGATGGTAGGGTGGTAGAAAGGATAGGGTTACTTGTATGTTATTGAAGGTTAGAA
>JABUEW010000036.1 GCA_013314855.1 Bacillota bacterium
AGTTTTGCTTTTTTTTTAAGAAAATAAGTTCTCCCTAGCTTGACAACCTAAATATTGGAAATAATCCCGTGGTTCTTGCAACCTGACTTTTGCAACAAAATAAGATAAAAATAGGCCTCAACTGCTGTATAATAAAGGATTTTGGGCTTTTTATTTTTGTCATAATTATGTAGTGGAAATTTACTTTTTCAATTCTCCCAGCAATTTTTAATGTTACCAAGCGCATGATATTTTCCCGAAATCTATGTCAAATACCTTATGGGTGGTCTTTTTTCCCCAAAAGTAATCTCATATAGTAAATTTTTTTTAATTTTAGATAAGAATGTATTTGAAAGGATTAATCCATTCTACTTTCCTAAAACTTGATAAATCAGAATTTAAGCTTTACTGAATCTCATTAGTATCCAGGTGATCAGGGAATTCCTTGTTTAAATAGTTCTTAAAATCTGTGAGAAATCCCTTAACCTTTTCCGCAGTGCAAATTCTGTAACAATTTTCAAGCCATTCTTTTACCTTTGGATGATAAGGAAAAATGAAAAAGCAGCCTTCCTCCTCAAGGATGCTCCGCTCTTCCTTTGAGAGGCTTGTTTCTTCGGGATACTTGTGATAACCGGGCATATAAATAGTCATACATTTCTGTCCACCACCCAGGTTGGCTATATAATCACGCAGCTGTCCATATTGGTCTCCAACAAATGGTTTATTCTCTATAATAATGTTCCAGTTCGAAGATTGAACAAGGATGTCTATTTTCCTGTTAATACTTGCAATATTCTTTGTGGGAGCTTCATATAATATAGAATAATCGTTAATAGGTTTTGGAATTCTCTTCTGCATTTTTGGAGGAAGTAGTCTTAAAAACTCAATAAAAAATAAATTTTCCTGCCCGTGTTTTCCTTTACAATCAAGCAAATTTCCAATAATATAAGATAGATTCTTTTCATTGACAGGAATATAATCAAAAACATTGAAATCCAAAGCAAGAAAACGATTTAACTGTTTTCTTGTATTAGCTGTGACATTAAGCCTAAAGCTGATGTTTGAGAAAAACTTTTCAAGCGGTAAGGTATATATCATAATTCCTCCTTGATGCTTAAAATATTGTCAAAGATTTCCTCTTTGATTTTAACAAGTTCATCCTTAAACGTATTTATTACCGCATCCTGGTTCTTTATAGCGTTAATAAGGAATTCTTCTGTACGCCAACGACGGTATTGGTAATTTTGATTGTTTGCATATTTCCAGGCATACCACCACTCATTATCCTCTACTTTGGCAGGCAGTATATAACCAAAACATTTTAATTTTTCTAAAACTTTTTCTTTGAAAATTTCTGGATCCATTACCTTCTGTTCTTTTGTTTCTTCTTTTCTTTTCCTCTTCCGTAACCCAAAAAACCAGTTATTTGGACCATTACTCTCATTTTCGAGGGCTATATACAGACCTTTTTCATCCCAGGATTGCCTGCATAAAAGAATACTAAAGTGTTCATTCACGCCTATTTTATCGGGGGATAATGGTACAAAATTACCTTCGTTGTCTTGAATGCCAAGTTCCACTATCCATTCTGGACTTAACAATTCTTTAATTTTTTCCGTTATACCATTCAATATATCCAAGCATATCTTATTTACTATATGGGCGAAATTTATTCCAATATGTATAGCAATTTCCCATTCTTGTTCCCAGCCAGAATATTTTTTGCTTTTTCCTGATTCAAGATAATCCAATATTTCCTGAAATTCATTACTCAACAAATAAAACCACCTTTCAATAATAAAATTATAGGCGTCAGTTTAAACCAGTAAATGCCAGAGTTAGTTGTTTAAACTACCAATATACTACAGTTTAAGTATAACTGTTATTTATGAATTAATCAAGATGTTTACTACCTGGCGGATGTATAAATTATATCTGACACATGTTTTGTAAAACACCCTTTAAATTAACACCTAAAGAACAGTTTTCACATATGTGAATAATATTCCAATAAAAGGGCATAAAATTCCCTACTTTTATATACAATATTTTACATAGAATAATCCTTATACCGCAACCCGTAGTGTCAAAAGTATTGATATACTAATGACCTATAATGCTTTATATAACTTGCTTACGCAAGTATTTTAGCCTTTACCCCCCTGCTTTTACTTCCTATTTTTGTTTTTTTGGGATAGCTTTAGCAGGAGTAGTCGAAATTGTGGAGCTTGTGGGAAAGTGCTTTGAAGTATAGTAATGCTTGCTGAAGGCTGTGGGCAAAATGTGTTTCAAGTTTATTTATCACATTTTGTCCATAGCCTGAAGCTTAGCATTATTTACTGAAAAGTACTTTTCCATCAAATCCACAATTTTTGGTTCTTATTTAGGAATTTTATTAGAGGTGACGGTGGTCCTCAATATTTTGGTATAATTAATTTAGAATTATAAAATCCAAAATAGAAAGCGAGGAAACCTAATGCTATTATACCATATTTGCTTAAGCTAATAAAATCCCTAAATAAATTTCTTTTCAAAGTCCAATGTTTTCTTGTAAACAGATATATGGACAACTCTCCTTCCGATAACCCTGTTTCTCAGAAATACCGTGCTTTAAAGATCGATGAAATGGTGGGTATGGCGCATTTTCTATGTATGATCCATATAATGACAGAAACATTGCGCAAGGCCTCGTAGAGACTGTTAATCCGACGAGGGATAAGCAAATCAACTGTATGAGCAAAATAATTACATTGATGTGTTATTAAATTTTATTCAAATTATTTTGTGAGTTTGATTTGCCCCGAAGTGAATTTACAGGCTCTAGAGGCCTGAAGCACTGTTTCTGGAATATAATGGGTCATGGGAAGAAAATGCGCCCGGTGGGTATTGACAATAAGATGATGTTATTTGATAATACTACTATAAGATTTTAATCAATTTTACCTGGCACCGAGCTATAGATTGAGCCATGTAACATTGAGCTGGGTAGAATAAAAATATTTTACAATAATTTAGTTGAATTGAAGAGGGGCTAAGCTGATGATGTATACTGTGAGGGTACATACTAACGGGAAAATGCGGGAATTTAATGTAATACCAGGTAAAAATTTACTGGATTTTTTGCGAGATAATTCTATAGATATATCTACACCTTGCGGGGGAAAAGGGACTTGCGGGAAGTGCCGGATTAGAGTAAAGGGACTTTTAGAATTGCCTTCGGAGAAAGAAAAGGTTCTTCTCGGGAATAAAGCCTTGACTGATGGTTACAGATTAGCATGCTATAACAAAATTGAATCTGATATTGAAATATACTTGGACAGTGACGATGAAAATAAAGACGCAAACATTGTCACCTCTGGGCTGGAGAAAGTAATAAAGGTTAGGCCCATTGTTATAAAAAAATATGTAGAGATGCCTATACCTGACATATCAGACCAGAGACCCGATACTGATAGAGTTATTGATGCCTTTGGCGGTAATATAGAATTGACTTCTATAGAGTTAATTAGAAAGCTTCCTGAATTAATAAGGAAACAAGGATACAAAGTAACAATTATTGGCAATGAAAATGAGATTATTGGGATTGAGCCTGGAAATACTTCAAATAAACTATACGGTATGGCCGTTGATATAGGCACAACTACAATTGCTGCGTATTTATATGACTTAAACAATGGCAAAAGAATGGATGTATATTCAACGCTGAATCCGCAAAGGAAATTTGGGGCAGATGTTTTATCACGCATAGACTATGCTAGTAATTCAGAAGCATCTCAAAATAACATACATAGAGAAATTATTGGCTGTATAAACCATATCATAGAGACATTTTCACAAAACAATGGCATTGAAAGCAGTGATATATATATTGCTGTATTTGTGGGCAATACAACAATGATACACTTCTTGATGGATTTATCTGCAAAGAACATTGCCCTGTCACCTTTTATACCTGTTACTACAAGCATTTACAATATAAAGTCGACAGAGCTTAACATTAAAATAAATCAAAGAGGCATGATCGTCATATTTCCTTCAGTTTCTGCATATATTGGTGCTGATACTGTTGCCGGTGTACTTTCTACAGGAATGCATGAAAAGGATGAAATATCATTACTGGTAGATATTGGTACAAATGGGGAAATTGTTTTAGGAAATAAAGACTGGATGTATTCATGTTCTACTGCAGCAGGCCCTGCCTTCGAAGGGGCAAATATACGAAATGGGATAGGTGGAATTAGAGGTGCTATAGATAGGGTTTTTTTCGAAGATAAATTAAGGTATACTACAATCGGTAATGGAAAGCCTATAGGGATATGTGGGTCAGGTATTGTGGACGTAATCGCAGGAATGCTTGAGAATGGCATTATAGACGAGACGGGCAGGATTATTGATATTGATGAATTATCTGACTTAGAAAAGGATTATAAGACAAGATTGGCGAAGATTGACGGATTAAATTCATTTATTTTGGCAAAGGGTGAGGATAGCTTTTCCTATAATGAGATTGCCATTACACAAAAAGATGTAAGAGAGTTGCAAAATGCGAAGGCAGCTATAGCTGCAGGTATAAAAGTATTAATAAAAAAAGCAGGGATAAGGGCTGATGATATAAGCAAAGTTTATTTGGCAGGAGGATTCGGAAATTATATAAATATTAAAAGCGCATTAAAAATTGGTCTAATACCTGCAGAATTAAAGGAAGAAAAAATAGAATCTGTTGGAAATGCTGCGGGTTCAGGAGCCATCTTAGGCCTTCTATCGGTTAAAAAATTAGAAGAAACTATTAAAATAAAAAATATGATAAAATACATAGAGTTATCTGCATCAAAAGAATTTGTTGATGAATATGTCAATTCTATGTTTTTTTAGGGAGGAATTTAATTGTACCGTGACAAGAAAAGATGTGAGTATTGCGGAGAAGAAATCTACGCAAGCGTACGAAGATGTCCTTTTTGCGGGAGTCTTCTTCAAATTGAAAAATGCTGGGATGTTCAAGAGATATCCCGGGAGAGCTTCAAAATATATCCGGAAGTAAATGTGCCGGATACAGGTACGGATAGCATCAATACCGGGGATACCAATAGTGAAAAGATTAATAACCAAGAGACAGGTTTTATCCTGGTGGGCGAACCATATAAGAAAGAAGAAAGCGTTGCAATTGGTACAAATCCTTTAAGTAATGGCCTTAAAGTATTCTTAACTATAATTTCGACAATTATACCCGGTTTTGGACAATTATTAGGAATAATAACTGCCATTTTTTTTATGAATTCAGAAGAAGATCCCGACAGGCGTTCTTTTGGCCTTGCCTTGCTCATAGCTTCTTTGCTAATGTTTACTTTTACATGCCTGTTTTGTTTTATTGTTATACTAATTGCGAGTAAAATCAGTTGACAGACTTTCTGACTACGTTGGGCCTGGTTGTTTATATGATAATAGCCCGTATTCGTGGTTAGAAGGAGGTAGGTATGATTTATGGTAAAAAACTTATAAGGCAAGAAATATTAAACTTAAGGGGCTCTTTAAGTAGCGAAGAAGTAAATAAAAAAAGCAGGATGATTTTTAATAAGCTTATGACAATGGAAATTTACTGCAACAGTAAAATTATAATGTGTTATATGGATTTTAAAAATGAAGTTAAGACAGAGGGGTTTATAAAGACAAGTTTGCAAAAAGAGAAAAGGATTGCAGTACCATTAATAGACACGGATATGAACGGCAAAAAAGGTATAGTGCCATGTGAGATTTATAATATGGATTATGAATTGGAAAAAGGCATACTTGGAATTCTCGAACCTAAAAAAGAATTTAAAAGAGTATTAAATCCGGAAGATATTGATCTGGTAATAGTCCCCGGTATTGCATTTGACCTTCGAAAAAACAGGATTGGTTATGGAGCTGGATATTATGATAGGTTTTTAACAAGTATCAGGAGAGATTGCTTAAAAATAGGAGTAGCTTTTGAGTTGCAAATAGTAAATGAAATAACTGCTGAAGCTCATGATGTTCCCCTTGACATGATTATTACGGAGAAGAGAGTGATTAAATAAATGAAAAGAAAAGTAACTCTAACGGGTGCTAACTTGGTTTTCTTTACCTTTGCCTCATTGTTTGCCTTTTCCCAATTTATTTTGTTAATAATAATTATTATTATAAGTACTGTTTTCGGCGAGTTTTATGCCAGAGATTTTCTAATAAGAAATATATATTTATTAACTTTTATAAATGAATTTATTATTATACTTATACCAGTGTTGATTTATGCTTTTGTTAAAAAATTAAATTTTAAAGAAGTATTCAGATTTAAAAAGCTTAAGTTTATACCGTCTTTGCTCATAATAGTTATGTCTGTTCCCGCATATTTTGTCGCTCTTATGCTAAATAGTACGGTTGTCTATTTTTTGCAATTTTTAGGGGATATACCGGTACAGCTCATCCCAACTCCTAAAAATTTGCCTGAACTTTTGGCGGGAATTTTCTTTATTGCTGTGACTCCTGGAATATGTGAGGAAATGATGCACAGGGGTTTGCTATTAACTGCTTATGAAAAGAGAGGTACAGTAAAGGCGTTAGTTATAACATCCTTATTTTTCGGGATTTTTCATTTTGATATAACGAACCTGTTAGGCCCGGTGTTTTTGGGGTTTGTTATCGGATATTATGTAGTACGTACCGATTCCATATTTGCCGGTATGCTGGCCCATTTTCTAAATAATACCATTGCTGAACTTATTCAGTATTTCACGAGTTCTGATAGAGAACCTGAAAAAATTGTTATAACAAGCCAGGAAATGCTATCAATTATCCTTTATGGCATTGTAAGTATAATAATATTAGGGTTTTTTATGCTGCTTTTTAAGAAATTCACAGAAGGGAAATATATATATAAACCCCCAATCAGTAATATTAAAGTCGACTTTATATCTATAATTTCACATTGGCCTATAACATTGATAATTCTATTATATATTTTCATGACCTTTATTTATTTAATAACTTTATAGGATATGATATAATAATTGATAACAAACTTAAATGGAGGCCTGACCATGGAAAAAGCAATATTAGTATATAACCCGTTATCAGGTCAAAGAAGTGTACCCTACAAAATTGACCATATTATAGGTCGTTTTATGGATAATGATATATTAATACAACCTTTCAGAACATACAATATTGAAGAAGATAAATTGCTTGACATATTAAATAATGGAAATTATTCTCGTGTCATTATTTCAGGCGGTGACGGTACAATTAATACTGTGGTTAATATTATGCTTAAGAATAATATTAATTTACCCATAGGAATAATACCGTCGGGTACTTGTAATGATTTTGCAAGATGTTTGAGAATACCTTCAAATTTGGACAAGTGTCTGGATATAGTCCTTTCAGGGAAAACAATAAAAATCGATGTAGGCATTGTTAACGGTGAGAAATATTTTCTTAACACTTGCGCAGGAGGAATACTTGTAGATGTATCCTTCAGTACCAGTGGAGAACTGAAAAAGAACATAGGCCCTCTGGCATATTACTTGAGAGCCCTTGGCGAAATGGCCAATATCAGGCCTTTTAACTTGAAATTGACAGCAAATGGTCAAAATATAGATGTTGATGCATTAATGTTTATTATACTAAACGGAAGACATGCAGCAGGCTTTAATAATATTGCAGGGACTGCAGACCTGACTGACGGTCTTATGGATATAATAATAATTAAAAACTGTTGGCATATTGATGTGGCCGGTATCCTTTTAAAAGTACTGGCTAATGACCTTTTGAGCCACAAAAGCATAATTAGCCTTAAGGCAAAATTTTGTGTTATTGAAGGGGACAGTAATGTTGCATTAACATTGGATGGCGAAAAAGGTCCCGGTCTTCCAATATCAGTGGAGTTTATTAATAAACACTTGAGTGTATTTGTAAGGTAGGGAAAGAAGCGGGCTTACAAAATAATGCATATAAGTCCGCCGCTTCCTTCATTTATTATTCTTTGCAATGTCTCCTGCAGTTTTAATTGTGAATCTTCCGGCATACGGCTAAGTTTATTGTACAATCCTTCAGTTACCAAATCATGCAATGATTTGCCAAAGATATTGGAATTCCATATTTTCCCCGGCTCATTTTCAAATTCTTTAAGGAGATAATCTACCAGCTCTTCCGATTGTTTTTCACTTCCCACCAATGGTGCAATTTCTGTCTCTATGTCAGCCTTAATCATATGCACGCTGGGTGCGCTGGCTCTTAACCTTACGCCGAATCTATTACCCTGTTTTATTATTTCCGGTTCTTCCAAAGAAAGCTCTTCTATTTGTGGCATTACTATACCATACCCTTTAACTTTTACTTCATGTAGGGCATATTCAACCCTTTCATATTCTTTTTTAATTCTTGCAAGGTCTTTCATCAGGCTTACAAGTCTACGATCACCTTCTATTTCAAGTCCGGTCAATTCACTTAGAATCCGGTAAAATAGTTCATCGGGGGTAGAGAGCTCCATAGATACATTTCCAACACCCAAATCGATTTTTTCAATGTAAGCCTTCTTAATAAATTCAAGTCCGCTAAATTTTGCAACTGCATCTTTGACTTCACGTATCTTTTTGACATTCTTAAGCGCTTCTTTTATAGAATCCATAAATTTAATCCTGAGCCAATGGTTACTATCAAGGGCATCAACCCATTCCGGAAGGTTTATACCAATCTCGCATATCGGAAATTCAAACAGGACTTTTTCCATAATATTATTTATATCTTCTATCCTCATCTGGGCAACATTAACATTTACCACCGGGACCAAATATTTTTCTTCAAGCTCTTCTTTAAGTTTAAGTGTCTCATTTGCAAAGGGTCTTGTAGAATTCAATATAATTATAAAGGGTTTATTTATAGACTTAAGTTCATTTACTACCCGTTTTTCTGCTTCAACATATTCTTCCCGTTGAATTTCAGTTATACTGCCATCTGTAGTAACGAGCAACCCTATAGTGGAATGGTCGTTTATTACCTTTCTTGTACCTAATTCCGCTGCTTCTTCAAAGGGTATTTGGTGATCAAACCAAGGTGTTGATACCATCCTGGGGGCATTATTCTCTAAATAGCCCAATGCTCCTTTTACAAGATATCCAACACAGTCTACCAGCCTGACTTTTAATTGGGCGTTTTCATCCAATACAATTTTTATTGCTTCATTTGGCACAAACTTAGGCTCAGTAGTCATTATAGTTCTACCTGTTGCACTTTGGGGCAATTCATCTTTCGCTCTTTCTCTATCATATTCATTTTCAATATTGGGTATAACAAGTAAATCCATAAAACGTTTAATAAAAGTTGATTTTCCGGTCCTGACAGGACCTACTACTCCTATGTAAATATCTCCTTGAGTTCTTTCTGCAATTTGCCTGTATATATTATAATTATCCACATGCAGCCCCCCTATTAAATTAATTCTTAATTAAAAAGATTGTACTTGCACCATTATCATTATTAATATATGTCCTTATATTAGACTAATATTACAAAAACATATTAATATTTGGATAATTATTACTTGTTATGCTATACTATTATCAGATTCAAATATGAAAGTACAGAAAAAGGATGCGTTTTGCATATGGCATTTAGAATGGAGGTAGCATATGGAGGCATATAAAAACTATCAAGTGTGGCTTGAAAGCGAATACTTTGATGAGGAAATTAAAAATGAACTGATAAATATCAAAGATAATAGAGAAGAGATTGAAGACAGGTTTTACAAAGAACTTGAGTTTGGTACTGCAGGCTTGAGAGGAATAATTGGGGCAGGTACCAATAGGATGAATAAATATGTTATTAGAAAGGTATCCCAGGGTATAGCAGATTATATTAACAGCAAAAGTAATAGTGCGGAAGACAAAGGAGAGGTAAGAGTGGTAATTGCTTACGATTCACGATATAAATCTCCTGAATTTGCCATTGAAGCTGCTCAAGTGTTTGCCGGAAATGGGATAAAAACCTACCTTTTTGATGAACTAAGGCCGGTACCGGTTCTGTCTTTTTCAATCAGATATTTAGAAGCTGCTGGAGGTATTGCGATAACCGCAAGTCATAATCCCAAAAATTATAATGGGTATAAGGTTTATGGGGAAGATGGTGCACAACTTTTACCTGATGAATCTGACGCCGCATTAAAATTTATTGAAAATGTGAAAGACTTTTCCCAGATTAAGATAATGGAGATGGATAAAGCTTTACAGGAAGGGCTTATAACGATAATTGGCAAGGAAATTGACGATGCATATGTAGAGGTATTGAAAAGCTACTGTATTAATCCGGATTTAATAAAAAAAGAAGGGGATACATTTAAAATAGTTTATACACCCTTGAACGGTTCAGGGAATAAGTTTGTCCGAAGAATACTGAATGAAATAGGCTTTAAAAATGTTATAGTTGTCAAAGAGCAGGAAAATCCTGATCCGGAATTTCCCACAGTAAAAACTCCAAATCCGGAGGATAAAAGTGTATTTGAATTGGCTCTTAAAATAGCAAAGAAGGAGAATGCGGACCTGATTATTGGTACCGACCCTGATAGTGATAGAGTAGGTATAAAGGTGAAAAACAGGAACGGATCCTATGTATTTTTAACAGGTAACCAAATAGGGTGTCTTATGCTAGAATATATTCTTTCTCAAAAAAGTCTAAAAAGAGCTTTGCCCAATAAAGGATTTATAGTGAAAACTATTGTTTCTACAAAACTTGCAAATCTGATTGCTGAAAAATATAATATTGAAGTAGAGGAGGTTCTAACAGGCTTTAAATTTATTGGAGAAAAAATAAGAGTTCTGGATGAATTTGGCGATAAAAAGTATTTATTCGGCTTTGAAGAAAGTTATGGATATTTAATAGGGACGTATGCCAGGGATAAAGATGCAGTATCGGCATCCATGATGATTGCTGAAATGGGAGCATATTATAAATCAAAGGGAATGTTATTATTGGACGCTCTCGAGAAACTGTATGAAAAATATGGTTATGCAGCAGAGGATGTTGTATCATTTACTCTTGAAGGTAAAGAGGGCCTGGCAAAAATAAAGGCTATTATGCAAAAGCTGAGAGAAGATAAAAATATGGCAATTGGCGGTTATACAATTGTATCTATATCGGATTATCTTTCAGGAGAAAAGTATAATCGGTTAACGGGTGAAAAGGAGAAGCTTTTTCTGCCCCCATCTGATGTAATCTACTATGAGTTAACGGATGGGTCAAAATTAACAGGAAAGACATGGTTTTGCATAAGGCCATCAGGTACCGAGCCAAAAATAAAAGTGTATTCGGAAACTTTCGGTAATAATATGAAAGAGGCAAAAGATAAACTCAATGACTTGAAAGAGAAAGTTTTAAATATATTAAAAAGCAAGATTTGATTATTTGAGAGGTTGATTATTTGAGAGGTTGATTATCTGTGAGGGATTTTGTACATTTGCATGTCCATACCGAGTATAGCCTTCTTGACGGTGCTATAAGAATTAAGGACTTAATAAAAAGCACAAAAGAGTTAGGGATGAAGAGTATTGCCATAACCGACCACGGTGTTATGTATGGAGTTATTGATTTCTACAAAGAGGCAAAAGAGAATGGAATTAAACCTATACTAGGATGTGAAGTATATACTGCCCGGAGAAGCAGATTTGACAAGGAAACAAATGTGGATTCAGAACAGGGCCACCTTGTACTTCTTGCTGAAAATAATACAGGATATAAAAACCTTATGAAAATTGTTTCTACCGGTTTTATAGAAGGATATTACTATAAACCGAGAATCGATATGGAAATTCTGAAAAAATACAGTGAAGGATTAATTGGCTTAAGTGCATGTCTTTCCGGGGATATTCCTATGGCTATACTTAATGGAAATTATGAAAAGGCAAAATCCATTGCATTACTATACGATACCATTTTGGGGAGGAATAATTTTTTCCTTGAACTCCAGTTTAACAATATCCCGGACCAGAACCTGGCAAATCAGGGCTTGATAAAATTAAGCAAAGAAACAGGAATACCTTTAATAGCCACAAACGATGTCCATTATTTAAGACGGGAAGATGCCAGAGCTCACGACATACTTCTTTGTATTCAAACAGCCAAAAAAGTAAATGATGAAGATAGAATGAAGTTTAACACGGATGAAGTTTATTTAAAGACTGCCGAAGAAATGTGGGAGTCTTTCAAGGGTATCCCGGAAGCCTTGGAAAATACCATTAAAATCTCTCAACGCTGCAATGTTGAAATTGAGTTTAACAAGTTGCATCTGCCCGAGTACAAGGTGCCGGACAACCAGGACAATTTTACGTTTTTGAAAAACTTATGTTACGAAGGTTTAAAAAACAAGTACGGTGAAAATATAAGCAGGGAAAAAGAGGAAAGGTTGGATTATGAATTATCTATTATAAGGCAGATGGGATATGTTGATTATTTTCTGATTGTCTGGGATTTTATTAAATATGCAAAAGACAAAGGGATAATGGTGGGCCCGGGGAGGGGCTCAGGAGCAGGAAGCCTTGCTGCCTATTGTTTGGGCATAACTAATATTGATCCCTTGAAATATAACCTGCTTTTTGAAAGATTCTTAAACCCTGAAAGGATAAGTATGCCTGATTTTGATGTTGATTTTTGTTATGAACGCAGGCAGGAGGTTATAGATTATGTAGTTAAGAAATATGGTGAAGATAGGGTAGCGCAGATAATAACCTTTGGTACAATGGCTGCCAGAGCGGTGATAAGGGATGTCGGAAGAGCCCTGGATATATCTTACGCTGAAGTGGATGCAATAGCAAAAATGATACCTTTTCAACTTGGGATGACCATTGATAAGGCCCTTGAGCTGAATCCCGAACTAAAAGGGCTTTATAATAGTGATATGAGGGTTAAGGAACTTATAGATACTTCAAGGTTGTTTGAAGGCATGCCAAGACACGCATCAACACATGCAGCGGGAGTTGTAATTTCAAAAGAACCTGTTGTAGAATATGTGCCCCTTCAAAGAAACGAGGATAGCATAACTACACAATTTACTATGGGAGTACTTGAAGAGCTAGGCCTTTTGAAAATGGATTTTCTAGGGCTAAGAACACTCACTGTATTAAGAGATGCTGCCTCATTGATTGAAAAGGCATACGGTGTCAAAATTGATTTTGATAACATGGAAATGGATGATAGTGAAGTCTATAAGATGATTAGTGAAGGTAAAACAGCTGGAGTATTCCAGTTGGAAAGTCCAGGGATGACCCAGTTTATGAAGGAACTAAAACCAACATGCCTTGAAGATATTATTGCTGGCATATCCCTTTACAGGCCGGGGCCAATGGAACAAATCCCGCGGTATATAAGAAATAAAAATAATCCTGAATATATTAAATATGACCACCCGTTGTTGGAAGACATACTGAACGTAACTTATGGGTGTATGGTATACCAGGAACAGGTAATGCAAATTGTACGTCAACTTGCCGGTTATTCAATGGGCAGGGCCGACCTTGTAAGAAGGGCAATGGCAAAGAAAAAAGCAGATATAATGAAAGAAGAGAGACAAAAATTCATTTACGGCCTTACAGATAATAATGGTAATATTATAATAAAAGGCGCTGTCAGGAATGGTGTTGATGAAGCAACGGCAAATAAAATATTTGACGAAATGATGGACTTTGCGAGCTATGCCTTCAATAAGTCTCACGCTGCAGCATATGCAGTAATCGCATATCAGACTGCATGGCTTAAACGTTATTATCCCGTTGAGTTTATGGCAGCGCTCCTAAATAGTTTTCTTGGAAGTACAGACAAGGTTTCCAGGTATGTTAATGAGTGTAAATTAATGGATATAGAGGTGCTTCCTCCGGATATAAACGAAAGTGATGTCAAGTTTGATGTAGTAAAGGGTAAAATCAGGTTCGGAATGGCTGCAGTGAAGAATGTTGGAGAAAATGCAGCAAGGGAAATTATAAAGGAAAGGGAAAGAGGAGGTAATTTTAGAAATTTCAGGGATTTTTGTGAAAGGATAGCCGGTAGGGATATTAATAAAAAGTGTGTTGAGAGCCTTATAAAATGTGGAGCTTTTGATTCTTTGGGAGTATATAGGTCAAAACTAATGGGCTCTTATGAAAAAATGATGGACGGCATACAAGAAACAAAAAGAAAAAACTTAAAAGGACAGATATCTATCTTTGACATTTCTGTAAATGTTGAGAAGACAAAAAGGGATGAGGATATTTACCCCGACGTAAAAGAATACCCTTCAAATATACTCCTGGCCATGGAAAAGGAAATGCTGGGCCTTTATGTATCAGGACATCCTCTTGAAGAATTTAGGGAAGAAATTATTTCTAACACTACATTGAGCAGTATGGATTTAAAAACCGGGGGCGTGGAAGTTGGTGAAGAATTAAGCATGGACGAAGACGAAGATAAGTTATTAAGTGACGGTAGATGGGTTATAGTAGGGGGTATAATTACCGAGAAAAAAATTAAAGCTACAAGAAACGATAACCTGATGGCATTTGTAACTCTTGAGGACCTATACGGAACAATGGAGATTATTGTTTTTCCACAGGTATTAAACAAGTACCAGGAACTATTAACACGGGAAAACATTGTAATAATAAAAGGCAAGTTAAGTATAAGAGAAGACGAAGAACCAAAAATTATCTGTGATGAAGTAGAACCAATTAACCGGTTAAAGGCTACTGCAAATCATAGCATTGATGGTATAAACATAAATCCTAAGAGTAATTTGGAAAATATAAATAGCAATATTGAAAACGGTAGGTCAGAAAAGAAAAACAGCAAACTTTATATAAAGATAACCAAGGATATAACCGGAAAGAAAAACGGAGAATGGATGAAGTCAACTCTTTCTTTACTGGAATTTTTCAGAGGGAAAACTCCTGTATATTTTTATTATCCCGATGAAAAAAAGGTTAAAATAGCTGAGCAGAAGTACTGGGTAACTCCTAGCAGTGTTCTTATATCAGAACTTGAGGAACGTTTTGGAAGAGATAATGTTAAGCTGGTTTAACAGTTTGTGAGAATTATATATTGATTTTTAGCATGAAATAATATATAGTTATGTCGAGGTGGTATTTTTGTATAATGGAAAAGATGATATATATGGTGAATATGTAGCAATAAAAGCCCTTGAAAATGGTGTGAATATAATCGGCCTTACACGAGGAAAAGATACAAAGTTCCATCATACGGAAAAGCTCGATAAAGGTGAAGTTTTATTGGCTCAGTTTACGGAAAATACTTCGGCAATAAAGGTAAGAGGTAAAGCGATAATTTATTGCCGTCATGGAGAAATTCATTCTGGGGATTAATAATAAAGGGGCGTGTAAGAATATGTGGACAGTTGTATATATGGCACAAAGCAAGGAAATTGCAACAAACCTGCAGGAATTGCTTGCGAAGGAAGGGATTCTTGTAAAATTACGACCAGTAAGCAAAAATCAGGAAAACATTAATGATTATTTTGAGGTTTTAGTACCTGAAGCTGAAGTAGAAGAGGCCCACAGTATAATTATTGAAAAAGGATTTTAGTTTTAATAGAAATTACCGATAGCCTATTTTAAGGATCCCGTGTTGGAAATAAAAGCACGGGTTTATATTTTATACCTTACCAATTTTGTTTAATTTAGAGGATGATATTATGCTTATATCAGAGACCAGATTAGTAGTAAGATATGCTGAAACCGATAGGATGGGTATAGTGCATCATTCAAATTATCCTATATGGTTTGAAGCGGGTAGAACTGACTTTATAAAAAAACTGGGTATCTCATATTCGTATATAGAAGAAAAAGGTATATTTCTTCCTTTAATTGAGTTGAAATGCTTTTACAAGGGTGCTGCAAAATATGAAGATGAAATTAAAGTATTAACCCGTTTGAAAAAATTAACTTATAGCAGGATCATATTTCATTATGAAATACTAAAAAATATGGAAATTAAACCCATAACTGCCGGTGAAACAATCCATGTATGGACAAATACCAATTTGAAGCCTATTAATATTTACAAGCATTTTCCGGATATATATAAATTATTAAGTGATGCATTATAAACGATTAATAACACAATTATGGATTGTTTATTATAAATATTATAGTAATATCATAAATTTATAAATAAAAAGTAATAGCAACAAAACAAATTTATATGTCAGGCGGTGGATGAGTGAATATACCAAACATACTTACTACCATAAGATTTTTTCTAATACCTATTTTTGGTTATTTTCTATATGAAGGTCAGTACATTTGGTCGGTCATAGTTTTAACAATATCAGGATTGACTGATATTTTAGATGGATTCATTGCCAGGAAATTTAATATGGTGACATCCTGGGGTAAATTAGCAGACCCATTAGCCGATAAACTTATGCAGTTGACAGCCCTAATACTACTTTCCGCTAAAAATAAAATACCTTTAATAATTGTAATTATATTTATATTAAAAGAGTTAATGATGGTTATAGGAAGTTATCTTTTATATAAGCAGGATAAAGTGGTGGTCTCAGCAAATTGGTATGGAAAGATGGCTACAGTAATTATTTATTTTGCTGTAATATTAATTATGTTCAATGTACCATATGGTATAATACTTGCTATAATTGCAGTAGCTGCCGCATTGTTTTCCTTCTTTATGTATATATCAAACTTTTTAAAGATAAAAGCAGGCAGACAGAAAGAAAGAGACTAGCATGACAGGTGTCCTTGCAGCCAATCTACAAATTGGCGGGCAGTTCTTGGTGACCGGCCGTTATACCATAGTTCCCATTTTAGAGCTTCTTTATGCAATAAATCTTTATCAATTACCAAACCGCGTTGTCTTGCAATTCCTTCTACAATATCAAGATATTTTTGCCTGTCAGGCGTAGAAAAGACAACTGTAATTCCAAACCTGTCAGAAAGAGAAAGCTTTTCCTGCATTGTATCTACTGCCCTGACCTCATCATCTTTAAAGGAAGATTGAAGTCCTATCCTGTCACTAAATTTTTCTTTTATTAAATGTCTTCTGTTAGATGTTGCATATATTAAAACATTACTGGGTTTGCTTTCAAGACTTCCTTCTAGGGCAGCTTTAAGTGCCGTGTAATTTTCTGTGCTATCTTCAAATGAAAGATCATCTATAAAAATAATAAATTTGTTTTTTCTTCCTTTTAAGAGCCTTATAATTTGGGGGAAATCAGCAATATAGTTTTTAGGAATTTCAATCATACGGAGGCCTTTTTCATAATATTCATTTAATATAGCTTTTACTGTCGAAGATTTTCCAGTTCCTCTATCTCCATATAACAACACATTATTAGCAGGAAAGCCTTTTAAAAACTGCAGTGTATTATTAATTACTTCCATGCGTTCTTCATTGTATCCGATAAGTTCGGATAAAGTAATAGGGTCAGGATTTTCTATACCCCTGAGATAGCCAAAATTATTTTTATATTCCCAGATAAAAGCTCTATAACGGGCAAATATTCCACAACCAACAGTTGCGTGAAAGTGTGCAAGGTCTTCAATGCACTTTGACCAGTCTTCATTCAGATAGAATTTATTTCTTATAGTTTCAAGCTGGCTGTTACAATTGGAAACATATGTAGCTGTTGATTTAGTCCCTAATGTAGTCATTGGCGTAGTTTCTAGTTTATTATCCCATGAGGGTAGATTTTCAACTATTGGTTTTTCAAATTCTGAAATATTGCAATATTTTAGGATACATTCCTTCATTATTTGTGAGGATAAATTTGATACCAGTTGAAGCTTGGAAAGGTCATTTTTTACAGCATCAACAATATTATAGTTAATATTTTTAAAAATATTTGCTTCTGCATCCCTTGAAAAAGCATTTTCATCATAGATAATTCTATCTATAATGTAATCTTTCAAATTTTTGTAGTTTTTTTCAAGCAGGTGAAAGTAAAAACCGTTGTACAAATTTATAAAGGTTTCAAGACCTGTATCGGAATGTCTAATATTATTCATAAAATAAGCATTGCTTACAATTGAATGTGTATGGCTAATAAGTAAATTCAGCCTGCTTATTACATTATCTTCCAATATACCTCTATAAATCGATAAGGAATTTAAGGCAAGTTTTGTTTTATATATGTAGTTATCTATTCTTTTTATCATAATTTATAAACTTTCTCCTTTTATGTTGTTATTGTAAATTTGTAGATTGTTATAGTATATTATATATAAAGAATATGAAAAGATAAATAAGATTTTACTTGTTAGATTTTTTAAGTAAAGGATGATATGGTTGTTTGGCTATATTACGCCGGATAAACCGGAATTAAAGATAAAAGAATATGAGTTATTTAATGCCTTTTATTGCGGAATTTGTAAATCAATAGGGAGAAGGTATGGAAATATTCCACGCCTTACGTTAAAATATGATTCTGCTTTTCTTGCTATTTTATTATATTCATTAACAGATGGCCAACTTAAGGTTAATAGGGAGAAATGTATAGTTCATCCTATTAAAAACAGGCATGTAATTTTAAAAAATGATATAATTGATTATGCAGCAGATATTAATTTAATACTTTCATATTTTAATATGGAAGATAATAATAGAGATGAAGGTTCAATTTCTGCAAAATTAGGAATAGTTTTTTTGAGGCCAATATATAAAAAATTAAGAAAGAAATATCAAGAAAAGTGTGATATAATTGAAGGAAGGTTAAAGGAATTAACTGATCTTGAGGAAAAAGGTTGCGCTTCCATGGATATGGCGGCAGAACCTTTTGCTAAGATAATGGAAGAAGTAATAGCATATAAACCTCTGTGTAAAGATGAAAAGACAGAAAAGATTTTACGCTGGATGGGCTATAATTTAGGAAAATGGATTTATCTGCTGGATGCATTTGACGATATGGAAGAAGATGCAAAAAATAGCAGGTACAATCCCTTATTGGGACGAGTAGACGGTAAATTGAAAGAAATAACACATATACTCAAATTGAAAGACAAATTAAGGGATAGGGTCGAATTTAATTTAATATATTCTTTAAACCAGATTGGAAAAGCTTATGAGCTTCTTGATAAAAAAAATGTTAAAGGGCTTTTAGAAAACATCATTTATATAGGAATGTTAAAAAAAACAGAAAAAATTTTAGGAACGAGGAGTTGTAACGAAGTTGAATCCATATGAGGTATTAGGTGTAAAAGAAGGGGCCAGTGAGGAAGAGATAAAAAAAGCTTACCGGGAGCTGGTGAAGAAATATCATCCCGACCAGTATAGAGATAATCCTTTGGCTAAACTGGCAGAAGAAAAGTTAAGAGAAATAAACGAAGCATATGAATATCTGATGAAGCAGGGTTCTTCAAAGTCGGGCAGAACTTACCGGAATTACAAGGATAGTAGTTATAGTACCAGGGATAATAATTACTATAGCAGGAATATTTATAATAATGTGCGTGTTCATATTAATAATGGAAATATACGCATGGCGGAAGAAATACTGGATGATATAGCCAATCGGGATGCCGAGTGGTATTATTTGAAAGGATTGGTTTTTCTAAGAAAAGGTTGGCATGATGATGCATATACCTATATTCAGACTGCTATTAATATGGATCCGGGCAATATTGAATACAGGGAAGTTTTAAATAGAATGAACATGGCCTACAGGAATTATAGGGCCGGCGGTTACCGTCAAGGCCATAGTAACGATATTGACCTTTGTACTTTTTGTCAATGCCTATGGTGTTCCGATTGTTGTTGTGAATGTATGGGTGGAGATTTAATCCCATGTTGTTAAATTAACATTATGTCTTTTAAATACATTCATATCTTTTAATGATTAGAGGGGTTTGTATGGCATATAATAATACAAAGAAATTTGCTCTAAATGGAATTTTGGCGGCAATTGCCATTATGTGCTTGCTTTTAGCAACGATAATGCCTACAAGCAAGTTATCTTTTTATGTCCTAAGTTCATTTTTTGTTTCTATAATTATAATGGAATATGGCACAGGGTCAGGGTGGGTTTTTTATATCCTTACGAACTTGTTAGCTTTTATTATAATCCCAAATAAAATTAGAATTATACCTTATAGTGTGTTTTTTGGAGTTTACGGTATTATTAAATATTACATTGAAAAAATAGATAAAATTGTTTTGGAATATATTTTAAAGATTATTTATTTTAATGTTTGTATGACTGGAGCGATAGTACTATTTAAGGAAATTGTTGCTGGTGGTACAGGTATAGTAAATATAAAGTTTCCGTTATGGGCAGGCCTAGTACTCTTAGAAGCCATATTTGTATTATATGATTATGTATATACATTATTTATTCAATACTATAAGGAAAAGTTAAGACGATTTTTGAAAATTTAATATACCTCCCAGAATTGATTGGTAGAAATTACAAAGAGGATTTTTAAGTTTACATGTAGAAATATTATGTAAACTATATAATTATGGGAGGTAGTATGAAAAAAATAGTATTATCAATTATTCTCAGTTTTATTTTTATCTTATTTACAGCTTTTGCCTATGCATTTACGCCGGAAACTAATGCGGTAATAGCAAACGTAAATATTTTTGTTAAAGGCAACAGGATTACTTTAGAAAGAGAACCGGTGGCTATTAACGGCAGGATTTTGGCACCAGCTAGAACTGTATTCGAAAATATTGGGGCTAGGGTAGACTGGTACCCGGAAAAAGGCAGTTTTAATATAATCAAAGGTAATACAGTCATAAGTATGGCAATAGGGCAAACAAATGCAAAGGTAAATAATGTTTCAACCCAATTGGAGATACCCCCGATACTTGTAAGGGGTACCGTAATGGTACCTGTAAGATTTGTTGCGGAGACTTTAAATACTCCAGTAAGCTGGGATGGTGACAATAGGGCTGTCCATGTAGGTGAAAGAACCAGTAATGTAAATATTTCAAGAGGAGGAAGACAATATGTAGTTGTAATTGACCCTGGGCATGGAGGAAATGAACCTGGTGCAGTTTATGGCGGAATAAAAGAAAAGAATCTTAATTTAGATATTGCAAGGAAACTGCAGGCACTTTTAAAAGCAGAAGGAATAACCGTATATATGACAAGAAGTGATGACAGTTATGTGGGACTTTCCCAAAGATCCGCCCTTGCAAACAGGGTTAATGTGGATATGCTTATAAGCATACATAATAATGCTTATAAAAATAGTTCGGTAACAGGAACAATGACCCTTTATTATCCTTATTCGGGAGTAAATAAGGATGGTCTGTCAAGCAAAACTCTTGCATCGATTGTGCAAAATGAAATGTCAAAATTGTTGGGGTCAAGGAATATTGGTATTGTGCCTCGTAGCGACCTTACAGTGCTTCGTGCATCGAGGGTTCCTGCCGTAATTGTTGAAGTGGGCTATATGTCTAATTATAATGAATTGAGCAAGTTAAAATCCGATTCATATAGGCAAAAAGCTGCAGAAGCTATTAAAAAAGCCATATTGAAGGCATTGAACCGATAATGTGGCAAAAAACATTTATAAATGGAGGAAGTAGTATGAGAATTGCCGTTATTGACGGGCAAGGAGGCGGAATAGGAAAGGCTATAGTTGAAAGATTGAGAAAAGAATTGCCCGAAACAGTAAAAATAATTGCATTGGGTACCAATTCAGCGGCTACTGTGCTTATGTTAAAGGCCGGTGCAGATGAAGGAGCTACCGGAGAAAATGCCATAGTTTTTAATTCTACAAAAGTTGACATAATCACAGGCCCAATTGGAATAATTTTGGCAAACTCAATGATGGGTGAGTTTACCCCCAAAATGGCAGAAGCTATTGCAACAAGTCCTGCAATAAAAATATTGATACCTTTAAATAAATGCGGTATTGAGATTGTAGGTATTAAAAATGAAACAATACCTCAACATATTGATAGTGCAGTACTAAAGATAAAAGAGTATTGCATGAATTAAAATACCCGCCATTAAAATGGCGGGTATTTTATAAGGCGTCGTTAAGTTCTATTATTTTCCTTCTGCTTTGGGAAATTTCTCAACGTGGAAATACTTCTGGCTATCCAAGTATTCCTGCACAATCCTTAAAGTTTCTCCAAACCGCTGAAAATGGACTACTTCTCTTTCTCTTAGAAATCTTAAAGGATCAATTACATCGGGGTCATCTGCCAAATTAATAAGCCATTCATAAGTGGAACGTGCTTTTTGTTCTGCTGCCATATCTTCATGCAGGTCAGTTATAGGGTCACCTTTAGATTGGATATATGCAGCAGTAAATGGTACACCTGCTGCACTCAACGGGTATACTGCTTTATCATGGTCTGCATAATATGAACCTAAATCCTCTGCTTTAATTTCTTCAATACTCGCACCTTCAATTAATTGACGTACCATTGTACCTACTATTTCCAGATGGGCAAGTTCTTCAGTGCCTATATCATTTAATACTGCTCTTGCTTGAGGTGTAACCATAGAAAATCTTTGGCTCAAGTATCTTAATGATGCAGCCAGCTCTCCATCTGGTCCTCCATATTGAGTTATTATATATTTTGCCATCTTTGGGTTGGGGGTTTTTATCTTTACCGGATATTCAAGTTTCTTTTCATAAATCCACATATTTTACAACTCCTCTCCTGACATTCTAAAGTTGAACTGGTAGTTCCAAGGCCATGGATCGTTTATCCACTGCCATGGATATTTGCTTACCGACCTGTAAGAACATAGAGGCCCATACATATTTTCATAAGTTTGGCGTAACATTCGAGCTTGGCTTACAATTGAGTTATATTTCATAAGAGCATTTCTGTCACATGGATGTGTATCAAGATATAATTGAAGATCTACTGCCATAAAATCCAGGGCCATTATTTTCTTTAAAAGAGCTTGTTTATTTAGATTCATGGTTACATTCCTCCCTCAATGGCATTATTTTAGGTTTTAGCGTTTTTTTAATTACGTAAGGCTGGTAAAGCTCGGGAAAAGCAGTTCCAGCATGCAAAGCTTCTTCAGGAGGATATAAAGTACAGATTCTTTGGTATGGGACATATGCCCTTGCTAACTTTACGTTACTTATAACTGTTTCTTGAGGAATACACGGTTGAGGATAGCATAAGTTATTGGCATTTAAATAATTTTCAGGTACCCATGGCATCATGGGTGCGTTTAAATCTTCAACGAAACTTGTTTGCATAACAACAACCTCCTTAAAACATGGGTCATATTATTAAAGCAATAATATATTTCACTATACATAATATTCGAATTATGTTAAATTGGTACTATTGAAAGGGCGCATTTTATTTTTTTTTGAAGAAAATGCTTCCAGTAACTAAATGCTCCTTCCAGCATTTTTTCAAAATTAAAAAATGAAGCCAAAACTTAACTAGTTCTTGACTTGAAATTGAATGGTTGGTAAAATATATTTGATATTAGGGAATTAACCATTTGCTTTGTTGCCGGAGAACTCCGGCCGGTTACAAGGCTTGTGGGGATTTATTAAAGGAGGTTTTTTTATGCAAAAGGAATTAAAGCAGGAAATTATTAGCAAGTATAGGCTTCATGAAAATGATACCGGTTCGCCGGAAGTGCAGATTGCGCTTCTTACAGAAAGGATAAATCATTTGAATGAGCACCTTAAAATTCACAAAAAGGACCACCACTCAAGAAGGGGCCTTTTAAAGATGGTAGGACAAAGAAGAGGACTTCTTAACTACCTGCAAAGAACAGATGTTGAACGTTACCGTGCAATTGTCGAAAAACTTAATCTTAGAAAATAATAGTGAGCGGTATCCCGCTCATTATTTTTGCTAATGTAAAAATAATAAATGTAAATAATAATATTAATATAATATTAATCATTAAATTAAAGCTGCAGATTAATTATATTAAAAAGTGGCAGAAACAGGGAACAGAGACCAAAGATCAGATAATTGAATCTTTGCGGAAATTGTAAATATCTGGTTTATGGTGTCCGTTTTCTGTTTTCTGTCAATAAAATTTGATCTGTAGCAATTTACTAAAGGAGGCAGTATTTAATAATGTACAAAACTTTTAAAATGGAGTTGGCAGGAAGAGAGCTTATAATTGAAACGGGCAAGTATGCTCAACTTGCAAATGGAGCTGTATTAGTAAGATATGGAGATACCGTTGTCCTTTCTACTGCTACAGCATCAACGGAACCACGGGAAGGGATAGACTTTTTCCCTTTAAGTGTTGATTATGAAGAAAGGTTATATGCAGTAGGTAAAATTCCTGGAGGGTTCATTAAAAGAGAAGGAAAGCCCTCTGAAAAAGCCATATTGACAGCAAGGGTTATAGACCGTCCTATAAGGCCCTTATTTCCTAAAGATTTAAGAAATGATGTATCGGTTATCAATACTGTACTTTCTGTAGATCAGGATAATTCACCTGAAATAGCTTCAATGATAGGTACGTCAGCAGCACTTTCAATTTCCGATATACCTTTCAACGGACCCATTGGAGGTGTTGTCCTTGGGTTAGTAGACGATAAAGTAATAATTAATCCAAACACTAAGCAAAGGGAAAAAAGCCAGATGTATGTGACCCTCGCCGGCACAAAAGAAAAAATTATAATGATTGAAGCAGGGGCTAATGAAATTCCGGAAGATATTATGCTCAGTGCTATAAAGGAAGGGCATAAAGAGATCAAAAAAATTGTAGAGTTTATCGAGGGGATAGTTGCTGAAGTAGGAAAGCCAAAATTTGAATACCAATCTTTTGAGGTACCTGAAGAAATATTTAATGCTGTAAAGGAATTTGCCCATGACCGAGTTAAAGAATCTTTGCTTTCAGCAGATAAACAGGTTAGGGAGGATAATGTTTCTCAGTTGAGAAATGAGATAATACAACATTTTTCTGAAATTTATCCTGAAATGGAGACAACTATATCAGAAGCTGTATATAAACTGGAAAGAAAAATAGTTAGAGACTTGATATTGAAAGAAGGCAGAAGAGTTGACGGTAGGAAGTTGGATGAAATAAGGCCCATGTATGCAGAAGTGGGATTATTGCCTAGAACTCATGGCTCCGGTTTTTTTCAGAGAGGTCAGACGCAAGTCCTTACTACCTTGACTCTTGGAGCATTGGGAGAAGTCCAAGTTCTTGATGGTGTTGACCTTGAAGAAGAAAAAAGGTATATGCACCACTACAATTTTCCATCTTTTAGTGTGGGAGAAGCAAAGCCCTCCAGAGGACCGGGTAGAAGGGAAATAGGCCACGGGGCATTGGCAGAGAAGGCATTAGAACCTGTTATACCAAGTGAAGAAGAATTTCCTTATGCCATAAGGCTGGTATCAGAAGTGCTTATGTCTAACGGTTCAACATCCCAGGCCAGTGTTTGTGGAAGCACTTTGGCATTAATGGATGCAGGTGTGCCAATTAAAAGCCCTGTTGCTGGAATTTCAGCAGGTCTGGTAGTTGATGAAAATAAGCCTGAGAATTTTATTGTAATAATGGATATACAAGGAATAGAAGATTTTTATGGAGATATGGACTTTAAAGTAGCAGGGACAAAAAAGGGAATAACAGCTATTCAAGTAGATATAAAAATTGACGGACTTACTGAAGAAATAATAAGACAGGCTTTTGAAATGACTAGAAAAGGCAGATATCAAATTCTTGATGAAGTTATATTAAAAACAATACCTGAACCAAGAAAAGAGCTTTCAACTTACGCACCAAAAATACTGATGACCAATATTGACCCGGAAAAAATCAGAGATGTCATTGGACCAGGCGGAAAAATGATAAATAAAATCATTGCCGACACGGGGGTAAAAATTGATATAGAAGATGATGGAAGAGTATATGTAGCTACTTCAGATGCTCAGTTAGGTGCTAAAGCCATAAGAATAATTGAGGGCCTTGGTAAAGAAGTAGAACCCGGTCAGGTATACCTGGGTAAAGTAATAAGAATTTTACCTTTTGGTGCTTTTGTTGAATTTTTACCCGGCAAGGAGGGTTTGGTCCATATATCCAAGCTTGACAAAAAAAGAGTTGCAAGAGTAGAAGATATTGTAAATATTGGAGATGAAATATTAGTTAAAGTTATGGAAATAGACAAACAAGGTAGAATAAACTTGTCCCGTAAAGATGCTTTGTTAGATGAAGAGTATAAGGATAGGGAACATAAATGCTGAAAAAATTTACATTGGATAATGGAGTCAGAGTTGTTTATGAAAAAATACCATATTTAAGGTCGGTATCCATTGGTATATGGGTTGGTACAGGGTCAAGAAACGAAAATATAACAAATAATGGGATATCCCACTTTATAGAACACATGCTCTTTAAAGGGACCAAAAATAGGACTGCAAAGGCTATTGCTGGCTGTATCGATAGTATAGGGGGTCAATTAAACGCGTTTACAGGGAAAGAGTATACTTGCTACTATGCAAAAACCCTGGATTCCCATATTGAAATAGCTGTAGATTTACTATGGGACATGTTTTTTAATTCTATATTTAATGATAAAGATATTGCTGTAGAGAAACAGGTTATAACGGAAGAAATCAACATGTACGAAGATACACCTGAAGAGCTTGTGCATGACGTGTTATCCGAAACAATATGGAATGGAGATCCTCTTGGATATCCTATATTGGGCACATATAAATGTCTTGAAAATCTAAATAAGGAAATGATAAAAGACTATATTTATAAAAATTATACCTGTTCAAATACTGTAATTGCGGTAGCAGGTAATTTTGACGAAAACAAATTGTTTGATTTGATTAATAAATACTTTAGTCCTTGGAAAAGTGAACATCAGAAAGTAAATTTATATAATCCGGTAGAGTTTATACCGGATTTCAAAATAAAGAAAAAAGAAACGGAGCAGATACATTTATGCATAGGTTTTAAGGGAATTGAACACGGAAATGATGATATTTATCCCCTGCTTATTATAAATAATATACTTGGTGGAGGTATGAGTTCCAGGCTCTTTCAAAAAATTAGGGAAGAAAAGGGACTGGTATATTCTATTTACTCATACCCTTCTTCATATAAAAACACAGGCTTATTTACCATATATGCAGGCATGAACCCTGAACAGGTTAAATTAGTAGTAAAGTTGATTATGGAGGAAGTGGAAAATATTATCATAAAAGGTATCGATGAGTTTGAATTAAGTAAATCGAAAGAACAACTAAAAGGCAACTACATGTTGGGGCTTGAAAGTACTAACAGCAGAATGAATAGTATTGGTAAATCCGAAGTACTTCTCGGGTATATACATACACATGAGGAAGTACTGGAAAAAATCGATAAAGTTAATATAGATATGGTTAACAAAGTTATAAGACAAGTATTTAATTTTGACAAAGTAAGCCTTGCGGCAGTTGGCGGGGTTAAGGAAGATATTGACCTAAAAGCCCTTATACGGACTTAAGATAACAAAGCAAATTTGCTTTGCTGAAAAAATATAAATATCCTGCTTTTTCTAAAAGCAGGATATTTTTTTACAAAAACTACTATTGACTAATCGGGCAATAAGTATGAGTATATACAAGCACTAATATAACTTACGTATCATAAGATATAATAGTTATGTAGCTTGGATAAACTAAAAGGAGGAATTATATGAATATTAAAATTAAAAGATTTGCAGTTATCGGTGGAGATCTCAGGAGTCTTAAGCTGGCTGATTTAATAAAGGAAGACGGTAATAATGTAAGCATTTATGGATTTAATAATACTAAAGTTAAATTAGCAGTTGAAATAACGGAAAATCTACATAAAGCTATTGACCAAAATGATGTTGTCATTGCTCCGTTACCATGCTCTAATGATGACGAAACAATTAATGCGCCATTTTCTACAGAAAAAATATATATAAACGATGTTTTTAGAATGATGGACAAAAAACAGCTTTTTATTGCCGGGAGGATAAGTAGTAAAATAGCCCACCTTGCACAGGTCTATAATGTTTATTCCATAGATATACTTGATAGAGAAGAGATGGCTGTTTTAAATGCAATACCTACTGCCGAAGGTGCAATTCAAATTGCAATGGAGGAATTACCAATTACATTACATAGTTCAAATGCATTAATATTAGGGTTTGGCAGAATAGGCAAAATACTTGCAAAAATGTTGCATGGCATAGGTGTAAATGTATATGTTGAAGCAAGGAAATATTCGGATATTGCTTGGATAAAGAGTTATGGCTATAAACCAATATTTATTAATGAATTAGGAAATTATGTTTCCCTAATGGATGTAATCTTTAATACTATACCGGCATTAATCTTAAATGAGGAATTGCTAAAGAAAATTAACAAGGATTGTCTGATTATTGATCTGGCATCCAAACCGGGTGGAGTTGATTTTGAAAAGGCACGGCTTATGGGCTTAAAGGTTAATTGGGCATTATCATTACCTGGAAAAGTTGCTCCTGTTACTGCAGCTAAATTTATAAAAGATACTATTTATAATATTCTGGATGAATTGGGGGTGTAAAAAATGCTTTTTGACGGAATAAAAGTGGGGTTTGCTTTAACAGGGTCATTTTGCAAAATAGATGATGTTTTTCCTGAAATTGAAAAATTGATAAAAGAAGGAGCTACAGTTTATCCGATAATTTCGGGTTCAATAAATAATAATGACACAAGGTTTGGCAGAGCGGAAGATACTAAACTGAAATTAGAGGTTTTAACAGGAAATAAAATAATATCAACGTTGGTAGAAGCAGAACCAATAGGACCTAAATCTTTACTGGATATTTTGGTGGTTGCGCCTTGCACGGGGAATACTTTGAGCAAACTGGCCAATGGTATTACAGATACTGCAGTAACCATGGCGGTAAAGGCTCACCTGAGGAATCAGAAGCCTGTAGTTATCGCAATTTCAACAAATGATGGGCTTGGAGCCAACGCAAAAAACATTGGGCTGTTGATTAACACAAAGAACATATACTTTGTTCCTTTTGGCCAGGATGACCCCGTGAAGAAATGCAACTCATTGGTGTCAAAGATGGATATGATAGTGCCGACAATGGTGGAGGCGTTGAAAGGAAAGCAGATACAGCCTGTGTTGGTTTAAGTAAATCTATATCCTTCAATCTAAATCTATATCCTTCCTTTCAACATTTTCTTAACTTGAATTAAATGCGCCAAGCATTAGGTTGCCGGTAAACTTAAATTCCGGCAGCCTTTATTTTATATTTAATCGCTCTAAAACATTTTTTCTATGTGTGATCGATACCAAAAATGAAATTTCAGTTATATTTTAAAAATATTTTTTATTTTTACTATTTTAAAACTAAAAAATTGACATTATAATAAATTTAAGTACATTTAAAGTAAATCATAGTATCATATTTAGAGAGGGGTTATATAATGGTAAATAAAATAGTGTCAGAAGAAAAAAAGAACAGGATAGCTGTAGTAGGTATTGCCGTGAGTAACCGTGAAGAGACAGCTGCCATGGTTAATGAAGTTTTAAGCAGTTTTGGAAATATAATTGTAGGAAGAATGGGAATACCTTATAGAGAGCAGGGTATTTCGATAATATCTATAATTATTGACGGTACTAATGACGAAATTGGTGCAATTACAGGAAAATTGGGTAATATTAATGGTATAAAAGTAAAAGTAGCTATGCTGGTATAGTGCTGTAAGATAGTTACTTGCATAAATACTGAAAGTATTTAATATCAACATTAAACATAGGAGTGATATAAATGAACAATATAAAGACTAAATATATTACAAGGACAGCCATATTACTTGCTTTAACTGTTGTATTCCAAATGCTGGGAAGGTATACCAAATTAGGACCAAACAGCAATTTTGTCGTAGGTCCCTTAGTTAATGCCTGCCTTTTAATCGCAACATCAGCAGCCGGTTTATGGGGAGGGACGGCAGTATCAGTATTTTCCCCATTTGGAGCAATTATAACAGGCGCAGTTGTACCCATACCTTTTCTTCCTTTTATTGCTGCCGGCAATTTATTATTAGTGTCTGCCTTTTATTTCTCTACAAAAAATAATAGATTTAAGCCTCTACTTAAAGACGCAGGTAAGTATGTTGGAATTTTATTAGGAGCTGTTTTGAAATTTTTGTTTCTTTATATGTCAGTAACAGTATTTTTAAGATTTTATAATGTGCCGCCCAAATTGCATGAGGTTATGTCCTTTTCTTTTGGATGGCCACAGTTGGTAACAGCGATTATAGGAGGCGTTATTGCTGTAATTCTTATAAAGGTCCTTGAACAAAATAAAATTATTAGGACTGAATAACTCATTAGCGAAAATTAATTGCATTGTATACACATAATGCTGCATATTATATATTATGATTTAAAAATTCGGGTGATGAGCTATATATAACAATGTAGTTTATTTGGATAATGCTGCCACTTCATTCCCCAAACCTTGTAAGGTTTATGAGGAAATGCACAGATGTTTGAGGTATTATTGTGCAAATCCGGGGAGAAGCGGTCACCAAATGTCAATTGATTCTGAAAATGTTGTATATGAGACAAGAGAAATTATCTGCAGCTTTTTTAATATAGAAAATCCTTTACAGCTTTGTTTTACAAAAAATGCGACAGAGGCATTAAATATTGTAATAAAAGGAATACTAAAACCAAATGAACATGTAATTACAACAAGTATGGAACACAATTCTATATTAAGGCCCCTAAAATATCTTGAAAGACATAACGGAATTGAAGTTACTATTGTTTGGGGAAATAAATTTGGAGAAATTGATCCGGATTCTATAAAACGAAGCATAAAAAATAATACTTCTTTAATTGTCTCAACCCTGTCTTCAAATGTAAATGGAACAATACTTCCTATTGAAGAAATAGGGAAAATCTCAAAGGAACATGGTTTATTGTTTTTGCTGGATTCTGCTCAGGGAGCAGGAAGTATAAATATTGACGTTAAAAAGATGAATATAGATTTCCTAGCATTTCCGGGACATAAAGGATTGTTGGGGCCGCCGGGAACAGGTGGCCTTTATATAAGAGAGGGGATTAATATAAATCCTTTGTTGCATGGTGGTACGGGAAGCAATTCAAAAAATCCGGATCAACCTGAAATAATGCCTGATTTGCTTGAGAGCGGCACATTAAATCTACCCGGTATTGTAGGATTAGGCACAGGAGTGAGGTTTATTAATAATTTTGGCCTGGCAAATATTGCGTATTACAAACAAATGTTGTTAAAGAGATTTTATGAAGGCATAAGGGATATCAGGGGAATTAAGGTGTACAGCCTTATAGAAAGTGGGAAAAACTCCGGTATATTGGCTATAAATTTTGGTGAATTTGATTCTTCCGAAATTGTAGATATTCTTAATGTACAATATGGTATAGCATCAAGAGGCGGTTTTCACTGTGCGCCCCTTGCGCATGAAACATTGGGTACAGGGACACAAGGAGTTGTCCGTTTTAGTTTAGGGTGTTTTAACACGATAGAAGAAATTGACTATACTATTAAAGCGTTAAGGACTATTTCAAGTAGACTTTTCCGGGAATAGCCTATAAGAAGCCTCCTGTTCTTTATGAATTGATTTACATGGAAGAAATATTGTAAATTTAGTACCCTTGTCAAGTTCACTTTCAACAACAATTTTTCCGTTATGCTCCTCAATTATTCTATAACATGTATTCAGTCCCAATCCTGTACCACATTCTTTGGTAGTGTAAAAGGGTGTGCCCAGTTTTGATAAATCCTCTTTAGATAACCCTTTTCCATTATCGGATATTGTAAACACCATTTCTTTACATGAATCTGATATTGAGGTAGAGATTACAAGCAATGGTGATTCAGTATCAGCCATTGCTTCTATGGCATTTTTGGCCATATTAAGGATTACCTGTTTAATTTGTAATTCATCAGCATATATAGGTTTTTCATATTCAGTAAGATTGAATTCCACTTTAACTCCGTTAATAAATGACGGACTTTCCAACATATATTTAATTGATAATATTATATTATTTAAGAAAACAACTTTAAAATTTTGGGGACTGGGCTTTGCAAAAGCTAAAAATTCCGTTATTATCCTGTTTACTTCCGAAGTAATATCATCGACTCTTTTTATTGTGTTTTTTACGTAATCATTATCTGTTTTAAGGTAGATTAACTGGCAATAACCCTTTATTGATGCCAACATATTTTTTGTTTCATGGACAATTCCGGAACCAAGCTGGCCAATTATGGCAAGCTTTTCTTGATGCTGTATATTTTGCTGCTCCTGTTTTAATAAGGTAATATCTGACCCTGTTATAATATAACCGTTATTTTTACCTTCTATGTCTTTAACAGAAGTGAATTGAAACACAAGATGCTTTTTTGTCCCATCTACAGAATTTATTGTTACCTCACGGGTTTTAAAACAACCATTTATATATTTTCTGCTTATGGATGTTGTCTTGTTAAACCTTAAATTCAAAATTTTACAAAGTTCTTTTGTTGTCATGCCTATAGCATTATTTGGTTTTATTCCCGTTACTTCCTGAAATAACCTGTTACATGAAATAATTCTGTTGTTTTTATCAACCATAACTACAAAGCTATCAATAGAATTTAGAATATGGGTTGTTTGTAATTTAACCTTTTCAATTTCTAGTGAATTATCATCACTTGACAACATCAGCAAAAAATTATTGTTATTGAGGCTGTAATATTTGACTGATAATATAATTTTTTCGCCATTACGGTTAATAATACTTATTATATCAGTTTTTTTCGATGCTAGCTTTGTATAAATATTTTCCATATTTATTAAAGGTATAATTGGGATTAGGTTAATATCGGTAATTTTGAATCTCTGAACTATAGATTCAATATGTAACCCATGAATCTCTTCCGATTTGTAACCAATTATCTTTTCTAGCCCTTTATTTATAAATATTAATCTAAAGTCTTTATTAAAAAGTGCTATACCTGAAGGGTATATATTTAAGATATCTTTAATATGTTCCTCATGTTCCTCGAGGGGTTCATCAAGGTTATTGTTAATATTTTTAAATTTATCTGCTGAAATTCCTTTAAAGAAATAAAAATAAGAAATGGTTTTTAGCACATATCCCAACATATAGAAATATGGGATAGAAAATATTTCAAGGGAAATACAGATTTCATTGGCTACAGAAGCCAAAAGGCCTGAAAAAATATACTTATAATAGGGCAGTTCTTTATATTTAGAATTTCTCATTACTGTATAAATGCAAGGTAATAATAAAAATATAATAATAATATTTATTATTATATACGTTATGATATTGATTTTTTTCCCTGGAGTTTCATAAGAGGTAGCTAAACCGCTAAAAATTGCCGGAAAAATATAGACAGAAGATGATATTGAAATTGAAACAAATATTGTTATAAACAAAAGGGTCAACTTATTAAATTTATAGGGTATAATACCTGTAAAACTTATAAATAATAATGAGGCTTTAGCTAATCTTCCAGTTATTTTGTAAATTGATGCCAAGTCTACGTATTTAGTATATAAAGTAGATATAAGATTTGGTTCAAAGTAGAAATATAAAAACAATATACTATTAAAAATGATAATAAGTGAGCCAATACCAATACTATTTATTTCCTGATTATTTGTTGGGTAAGTATACCATACCAAGAAAAATATTGTTGTCAATAAACCTGTACAAAGAATTTCCGATGCTAGTGTATAAAACTTAATAATATTAAATTGAAGTGTTAATAAACTTAGGATGAGGGCACATAATGTACAACCTATAAGAATTAATAGATAGTTTACAACTATTTTATCCGGTGTAATGTTGGGTAATAAATTTCTTTTTGTATTTATTTGCAACAAATAAAACACCAGCCTTTAGTAAAACTTATATGAAAATATAAGTTTGTATGAATTAGAGGGATTACATAGAAATTATATTGTAAAATCAAGGAAAATACAAGGTTTTTCGTAGAACAAATTATGTAATATTCCGAGGGGATTTGACAATGTTAACGCTTTTTAAACGCTAAATAAATGGAGTTAAAAATATTTCCATATATTACCTTGTGTATTGACTTTTATATACATAGGTGGTAACATATACATTACCCTAATATTATTATGTTCATCTATTAGAAAATTTATATATTTTTTGGAAAGGTATGGTTTTAGTGGAGGCAGAGATGATTACCCAATTTTGTAAAACCATTTTAAAGTTATTACTCAATAAATATAGGGATGGAGGTATTACTAAAGAAACTTTAAAGAAGAATGTAGACTTAAAAGTAAATTATTTACTTGCCCATAATAAAGAGAATCCGGATGTAAAAGCTTTAATTGATGAAATATTAAAAGAGTGTATGTAAGCCAAAGCTTTCAACCGTTAACTATTCAATATTATTTTTATTAAATCATTTCCATTATTCTTGGTAGTAAATTCTTTGTTTTCCGACAATGGGCGCATTTTTTATATATGACCCATATAATGACAGAAACATTGCGGAAGGTCTCGTAGAGCCTGTTAATCCGACGAGGGATAAGCAAATCAACTGTATGAGCAAAATAATTACATTGATGTGCTAT
>JABUEW010000037.1 GCA_013314855.1 Bacillota bacterium
GTAACTAAATGCTCCAAGTCTTAAGAGCCTGTAAATTCACTTCGGGGCAAATCAAACTCGCAAAATAATTTGAATAGAATTTAATAATATTTCAATGTAATTATTTTGCTTAGAACAGTTGATTTGCTTACCCCTCGTCGGATTAACAGGCTCTATAAGACTTTCCGCAATGTTACTTCCAGCATTTTCTTCAAAATTTGAAAATGCGCCCGTTTTGCAGCTTAATACAACTTGACATAATGGTATCTATTAATTTATAATGTATATATATTTATTTTAATGATAAAATGGGTGTAGTATAAGTATTTCCCTGCTATTAACAAAAAATAAGAATAATAAAGCAAAGTAAAGGTACATTAAAGAAAGTAGAAGGGGGCATTACTTTGAAGTCCAATTTACAACTTGAGACAACTTCTATTTATAGTGTAATGGATGATGAGGAAATTGTTATGGCAGCAAGGTCGGGAAATGATAAGGCCCTCGAATATCTAATCCATAAATATAAAAATTTTGTACGTGCAAAGGCAAGGACATATTTTCTTATTGGTGCCGATAGGGAAGATATAATCCAGGAAGGAATGATAGGGCTTTATAAGGCAATAAGAGATTTTAAAGGGGACAAGCTGTCATCCTTCAAGTGTTTTGCTGAACTTTGCATAACAAGGCAAATTATCACTGCCGTAAAAACTGCTACAAGACAAAAACATATACCTTTAAACTCTTACATATCATTGAATAAACCGGTTTTCGATGAGGAATCCGATAGGACCCTGCTGGATGTAATTTGCGGCAATGAGGTTGTTTCAGACCCGGAAGAAATGATTATAAGCAGGGAAGAAATTGCAGGGATAGAGGGAAAATTAAATGAAATGTTAAGCAAGCTGGAGTGGAAAGTACTGTCCTTATACCTTGAAGGAAAATCCTATAACGAAATTGCCCTTGAGTTGCATAGGCATGTTAAATCTATAGACAATGCCTTACAAAGAGTAAAACGTAAATTAGAGAAATATTTTGAAGAAGAAAAATTCAAATTGCATTATATCAATGAATAAAGACCTAGACAAAATATTAGAATTGTGGTATAAAAAATGTAGTATCAGCAATAAATTTAATAAGTATAATGAATATAATTTATTGCAGAGAAATTTAATTATGAAATTTATAAATATGAGCATTAGCGCGGGTGTAATTCAATGGTAGAATATCAGCTTCCCAAGCTGACTGCGAGGGTTCGATTCCCTTCACCCGCTCCATTGTATGCCCTCATAGCTCAGTAGGTAGAGCGCATCCATGGTAAGGATGAGGTCACCAGTTCGATTCTGGTTGAGGGCTCCAGAAAAAATCCTTCAAATACTTGATTTTAGAGTATTTGAAGGATTTTTTAATTTTTGCCATTATCCATTTTTTGCCAAAATTATTCAAAAAAATTGTTTTTAAGTGGTACTTAAGTGATACTAAATAATGTACATTACATACATTTATACCTATATAGCTATTTTGGCATAACTGTAGATGTTAATGTTGAAAGAGGAAAATTAAATGTTGACAAGTATAAAGAACTTTCGGATAAGGTTATGGAAGAATTCCCGAACCTAAAGGTTATGATAATTACATTGCACGAAAGTAAAAGCGCAGATTATAATGGATGGTCTGCATGCCTGAACGATGGCGAAAACTTTTATCATAGCCGAAAATACGATATTACTGATATAGTGGATCGTGTGGGTGCAGGAGATGCTTTTTCAGGAGGTTTAATATATGGGTTTAATAAGTAAGACAAAGAAGATGCCCTCAATAATAAAATGTATACCTTAAGATAATATATATGCTAAGGCCGAAAATACTGTTAGTCACTATGGTGCTGAATGATTTTATCCGTTTATTTATAAGGAATATAAGGAAGAAGACATAAAGAGCTATGATTTTATGTTTCAGGTGCATAATGAATCTAATGAATATTGAAAAATGCGTCGATAGCAAAATGTGGTAGAGGAAAGAAAAATAGATGAGGTTGTCGATAAAGAAAAAAGGGAAAAGCTTTTAAATACTTGAAATGGGCGCGTGATAAGGCTGATTGGCTTGATTCTCTTATCGTCTTACAGAAAAGGAAGATGAGCTTTTAGGTAAAAGCAAACATATATTTGAACTCATAGAAGATGAGGATTTTTAGACAAAATGCTAACCTTAAACTTGATGTGTGAAAACATATCAAGTGTTTTTTTTAGTGTTTTTCGCCGTTCGAAGCACGTTGAGTGCGTAGTATCGCTCAAAAGAAAACACAGTGAGTAAAACCTTGCATAGCAAGGCTTTATGGGTTCTTGGGAGGAATTGGATATGTTCCCGTGGGCGGGGGGAGGAAACAGCCAAAGGAAAAAGAAACTGTAATATCAATTTATTCTTGAATATTCTTGCAAAAATTAATAGAATAGAAATGTGAAAAGTAGGTGTTTTATATGGATGGTCATTTGATGCTCAAAGAAATTGCTGAAGGATATTCGGTAAAAAGTCAAAAAGTTATTATTGCCTGTGTTGACAGGGATATATTGAAATACTTCTTTTCGAATTGGGAATGGCTAAATCTTGGACTCATTGTATCCGAACATCTTTTAAAGTTGCCGAAAGAAGCTAGAAAAGAGGAGATAGTGGATATTGTAAGAAAAATAATAGAAGTGACTGATTCGGAAAATGTTGTGATAGAAAACATTGATGTTCTTTTTTCACCCGAATATTCCCTTGATGTTATTAAATTATTTACATTGGCAGGGAAAAACAAACGTCTAATTATATTATGGGAAGGCACTTTTAAAAACGGAATTCTCACTTATGCAGAACCAGGTTATGATGATTATCACAGCTACGAGATAAAAAATTATGATGCATATTGCATCACAAAATAGAGGTGATAGAATGAAGTACAGTGAACTGGTGAGTTTTGAGCCCATTGAAACTGTTATTCAAATTAAGGATGCCGATGATTCGGAAAAAGCAGCAAAACTTATCGAAAGTTATGTCATGTCGGATGATATGGCTAAAATGATTAATGACAAGATACTTTCAGAACTTAATCTAAATGAAGTTGTGGATAACAAAGGAGTATTTCTTGTCGGTAATTATGGTACGGGTAAATCGCATCTCATGTCTGTCATATCGGCAATAGCTGAAGATGAAAATAATATTAAATATCTAAAGAATAAAAAGTTTGCCGAATATATAAAACCAATTGCAGGTAAATTCGAAGTGCTACGTATTGAGATAGGTGCAGTCAAAACATCTCTTAGAGATATCATAACAAAAGAACTTGAAAAAGATTTATCAAAAAGAGGTATTTTTTTTACTTTTCCACCAGCAGACACCATAACCAGCAATAAGGAAGCTTTGAACGAAATGATGGCAAAATTTGAGTGCGCTTATGGTACCAAGGGTTATTTGCTGGTTATTGACGAATTGCTGGATTATCTAAAGAGCAGGACACAAATGGATTTAATGCTTGATTTTGCCTTTTTAAGAGAACTTGGTGAGTTCATCAAAAACTCGAGATTCAGGGTTATTTGCGGTGTACAGGAAGCGCTGTTTGACAACCCAAGTTTTACTTTTGTGTCGACCACACTATTAAAAGTTAAAGACAGGTTTGAACAGGCAATTATCAGAAGAGAAGACATTGCCTATGTCGTTTCGGAACGCATCCTGAAAAAGAATGCAGAACAAAAAGCAAAAATACGGGAACACCTGCAAAAATTCTGTAGTCTATATAAGAACATGGCAGAACGCATGGAAGAGTTTGTTGACCTGTTTCCCATCCACCCTGCGTATATTGAAACATTCCAGCGCGTTTATTTGGCAGAAAAACGAGAAGTATTAAAAACAATTTCAGCAACTGTTAAGAGTATCATTGACACGGAAGTCCCTTCAGATGAACCGGGAATAAAATCCTATGATTCCTACTGGAAATATATCAAGGAAAACCTTGCCAAGAAGGCTGAGCCGGAAATAAAAGAAGTACTGGATAAAAGCAGCTTATTAGAAGATATCATCAATCGTTCATTCACTGCGAAAGCGGTATATAAGCCGTTAGCCATCCGAATCATTTATGCTTTGAGTGTGCACAGATTAACCACGGGCAGCCTTGATGTAAAATCAGGCCTTATTGTTCAGAATCTAAAGGATGACCTGTGCCTTTATATAGATACACCTATAAAGGAAGAAGAGTTTCTTCTTTCAACAATCCAATCAGTAATGAAGGCAATCATGGAAACAGTAAGCGGACAGTTTATTGCATATAATAAGGATAATGAACAGTACTACCTTGATTTGAAAAAGGACATTGATTACGATGCCAAAATCGAGCAAAAAGCGAACGTACTTCATGATTCGCAATTAAACCATTATTTTTATTCCATTATTTATGACATGCTTGATTGGGATGCAAATGAGTATGTTCCCGGACACAAGATTTATGAATATTTTATAAACTGGGAAGAAAAAAACATTTACAGGATTGGTTACTTGTTCATGGGTGAGTCAAATGAACGACCTACGGCACAGCCCCCAAGGGATTTTTACGTTTATTTTCTGCCTCCATATGGAGTATTAACGGCTGCTGATGAAAAAAAAGATGACGAGGTTTTCTTAAAATTTAAAGGCGATGAAGAGTTTAAATCGAACTTAAAAATGTTTGCAGCAGCCACGGAAATGGAACTTCTCGCAGCCCAGTCGGATACAAAGAAAATATACAACAGAAAAGCCGAAGATTATAAAAAGGCAGCTAAAAAATGGATTGACGCCAATAAGATTTCTTGCTTTACAGTTACATACAAAGGCATAACAAGACAGCTTATCGAGGTTTTGCACGGTAAACGTCTTAATGACAAGACTTTTAAAGAAATAATTGACATGGCAGCTTCGATATCCTTATCTGATTATTTTAACGAAAAATATCCCAGGTATCCAAAATTCCAGGTAAAAATCACCGAAAGGAATATCCGGGAAGTATTGGGTAGAGGACTTGATTATATTGCCGGAAAGCAAACCCAGGACGGAGCGAATCTTTTGGACAGCTTCGGACTGTTGTCAGAAGGTAAAATAAAGCCCGAGAACTCAATGTATGCTATGCATTTTATCAAAAAAATAAACAGCCTGCCCTCCAATAATGTTTTAAATGCTATGGATATTTTTGACAACCCATACCATGATGTGTATTATGACAAGGAATTTAAACTGGGACGAGAATGGATAGTTCTCATCTTGGCTGCCATGGCTTATAGCGGATATGTGACAATTCTTGCCGGCAATAATGTAAGGTATGATGCATCAAATCTCGATGCACTGGCAAAAGAAAATCTCTTGTACTTGATTGAATTTAAACATATTGCAAGGCCTAAAGCCCCTGCCATGGCTGAACTGAAAAAAGCGTTTAGTGTACTTGGTATTCCTGAAGGACTCATCGTAAACCCCAATACATGGGATGACGCAGTAAAAGAACTATTAAGCACCACTAGAAACCTCGCTGACAGGGCTCTGCATGCCAGGAATATTTTAAACGAGAATTTTGTTCTCTGGGGTGAACAGCTTATTCCCAATAATATTATGGACGATTACAAGGAAAAAACCCGCGTGGTATTGGATTTTGCCAATGCAGTCAATAGCCGCTTTAATACACCGGCAAAACTAATAAATTTTGATTACACAATTAAGCAGCTTGAAAACATTGCCGAAAGCATCAGAACAATCCGGATCGTGGAAAGATACCAGGACTTAAAGAATCAATGCTCTGCTAACATTGAGTATTTCAGTAAAGTAGAACTTGTAGTAGATGACGAAAACTGGAAAAATAAAATTAAGGCTGAAAAAGATGCCTTCTTTGCCGTAAGGGATGCCCTTAGAACACCGGATGATGTTACCGACTATGCAACCATCATCAATCAGAGGCTAAATGCCCTGAAAGAAGAGTATATTACATATTATATGGATTTGCACGCAAAATGCCGTCTGGGTATAAACGACAGCGCCAGGAAAGGAAGAATCCTTGAAGATAAGACCATGGCAAACTTAAAAAAACTTACAAATATATCCGGTATTCTTTCGGTGGGTATATTTAACGAAATTGTTGAGAAAGAACTGTCTCCGCTCAAGGTATGTTATGAGCTTTCTTCCGTGGAACTTAAGCAAAGCCATATTTGTCCTCACTGCCATTTTAAACCTTCGGATAATGAAAAACCGGTCAAAGGCAGTCTTGATATAATAGAAGATAAACTTGAAAGACTTCTAAAGGAATGGACACAGGCGATTTTATCAAGCATTCAAGACCCGCTGGTAGCCAGTGATACAGAGTATCTTAAACCGGAACAAAAACAGGTAATAAAAGCATTTTTATCAAGCCAAAAATTACCGGAGATTGTAGACAACCACTTTATAGAAGCAGTGAATACATTGCTGCAGGGACTTGACAAGGTAGAAGTGGACATTGGCGAGCTAAGCCAAACCATCCTTTCCTGGGGTCCATGCACGATTGATGACTTGAAAAGAAAGTTTGATACATTAATTGCTAGGTGGTCTAAGGGAAAAGATAAGAATAAATTAAGGATAATTATTAAGAAGTAAATTACTATGGACAGGCTTGCCAACGATGAGTTAAGGCAAAACATTGAACGAAAAGGAATTGAAATTTACAGGAGGAAGGATTAATGAAGCAAATGAAGCTGACTAAAGAGCTATTGGACAAAGTACGTCATTTCGAAGGATTTCCCATAGGCAGGGATGAGGATATTATTGCATTATCGCAGCCGCCGTATTATACTGCATGCCCCAATCCCTTTATTGAGGACTTCATAAAAGAGCATGGCAAACCCTATGATGAAGAAAATGACTGTTACCATCGGGAACCTTTTGCTGCAGATGTCAGTGAAGGGAAAAATGATCCTATATACAATGCCCACAGTTACCACACCAAGGTGCCATATAAAGCAATAATGCGTTATATCCTGCACTATACGGAGCCGGGTGATATAGTCTTCGATGGCTTCTGCGGCACCGGTATGACGGGGGTGGCAGCCCAGATGTGTGGCAATCCTGACCCTGAATTTAAACTGCGGATTGAAAGCGAAATGCCATACGTGAAATGGGGGGCACGGAAGGCCATACTAAACGACCTTTCGCCTGCAGCAACCTTTATTGCTGCCAATTATAACCTTCCGGTAGACGTTGTAGAGTTTGAGAAAGAAGCGAAGAGAATCCTTGACGAGTGCGAAAAAGAGTGCGGCTGGATGTATGAGACACAGCATGTCGACGAAAGCGGCAAGGTAATCACGGGAATTGACGGGAAACCGATCATAGGGAGGATAAACTACGTGGTCTGGTCGGATGTTTTTGTATGCCCTAACTGCTCTAAAGAAATTGTTTTCTGGGAAACAGCGGTGGACAAAGAAAAAGGACAGGTGGTTGAACGATTTTCCTGCCCGCACTGTAGAAGCGAACTGAAAAAAACCGACTGCGAAAGGGCAAAAGAGACGGTATATGACAGGGCTTTAAAGGAGAACCATACCTTTGCAAAACAAGTGCCGGTGCATATCAGCTATTCGGTGGATAATAAACGCTGTAATAAGGACCCCGATGCCTTTGACTTAGAACTCCTGCAAAGAATCGAGGAAATGGAAATACCTTACTGGTATCCCACGGACAGGATGCCGGAGGGATATAATACCGAGCAGCCAAAAAAATCTCATGGAATAACCCATGTGCACCATTTTTATACGAAGAGGAATTTGTGGGTATTGGCGAGTTTATATAAAAAGATTTTACTGGTGCAAATTCAAAAAATAAGGGAAGCTTTACTGTTTGGTTTTAATAATGTACAACAAAGACACTGTAAACTAAACGCTATGCGTTTTAATGTATCATTTCCATCAAATATTACAAGTGGCACGTTATATATGCCATCTCTAATTAAAGAGAATAATATTTATGATCAATTTAAGAATAAATTTTTTAAAAGGTTTACTCATGTATTTAATAAGCTTATAATAAAAGATAATTCGATTATATCAACAAATAGTCATACAAATGTAGTAATGGTTCCAAACAACTCTATCGACTACATCTTCACAGACCCGCCGTTCGGCAGCAACTTGATGTATTCAGAGCTCAACTTCCTCTGGGAAGCATGGCTTAGGGTATTTACCAACAACAAACCTGAGGCGGTTATCAACAAAGTCCAAAAGAAAGGCTTGACTGAATACCAGGAGCTCATGGAAAAATGCTTTGCCGAGTGCTACCGCATCTTGAAACCCGGCCGCTGGATGACGGTAGAGTTTCATAATTCTTCCAATGCGGTGTGGAACAGCATCCAGGAGGCATTGCTGCGGGCAGGCTTTGTGGTAGCCGATGTGCGTACATTAGATAAGCAACAGGGAAGTTTTAAGCAGGTTACTACTACTTCTGCCGTAAAACAGGATTTGATTATCTCTGCATACAAACCCAAAGAAAGCTTCAAACGCCGCTTTCTTGAGCATGCCGGCAGTAGTGATGCAGTCTGGGACTTTGTACGGCAGCACCTTGAAAAGCTACCGGTAGTGGTTGAAAGCAAGGGTAAGCTTACCGTGATTCCCGAGCGGCAGGCATATCTCCTTTTTGACCGCATGGTGGCATACCACATTATAAACGGCATTCCTGTACCCATGGATGCGGGAGAGTTTTACCAGGGACTTAAGGAAAGGTTTGTTGAACGGGATGGGATGTATTTCCTCCCTGGTCAGGTAAATATTTATGATGATAAAAGGCTGCGCATGGAGATTGAAAATAACAGCCAACTTTCGTTTGTTGTCACTAATGAAAGGACAGCTATACAGTGGCTGTATTATGTACTAAAAACTCCCAAGACCTACCAGGAGATTCAGCCCAAATTCATCCAGGAACTGCATCAGCTTAAATATGAGAAAATGCCTGAACTAAGGGATATCCTGGAAGAAAATTTCCTGCAGGATGAAAATGGTAGATGGTATGTACCTGATGTCAATAAGGCCTCAGACCTGGCTAAACTAAGAGAAAAGAGGCTTTTGAAAGAGTTTGATGAATATGTAAACAGCACGGGGAAGCTCAAAGTGTTCCGACTGGAGGCTATCCGTGCAGGTTTTGACAGGTGCTGGAAGCAGAGGGATTTTAAAACCATAGTTAATATTGCCAGACGTCTGCCAGAAAACGTAGTGTATGAGGATCCGGCTATTCTTATGTATTATGACAATGCTTTGGGCAAAGTAGAAGGTTAATTATGGGGGAAGGTACATGTTTGATATAGGCCAGTGGGCTTATGACACTGTTAAAGGTGTACGGGTGCAGGTTATCGGAAAAGAAGACCTCTGGGGTTATGTTTCCTACCAGGTCTATGAGCCTGTGTCAAAGATGTCTTATTTCATCAACGGAGATTATCTCGACAAAAGTCCGGAAGAAAACTACTCTGTTTCATTTGTGCGGTATATTACAGCCCTTGCAAGGATCAAAAATGAATTGGCTGAAGGTATTTTTGTTAAATTGGACGAAAGCATCCTGCCTTTGCCACACCAGGTTTATGCCCTGAACAGGACGCTTTCCGGTAACAATATCCGCTATTTGCTGGCGGATGAAGTGGGTTTAGGGAAAACCATTGAAGCAGGACTGATCATCAGGGAATTGAAAGCACGCGGCCTCATCAAGAGGGTTTTGATAATCTGCCCCAAGGGACTTGTGACCCAGTGGTATATGGAAATGCTGGACAAGTTTCATGAAAAATTCAATATTGTATTATCGGAAGATTATGATACCATCAGAAGAATTTATGGCACCGGAAATGTTTACGAGGCATTTGATAATGTTATCAGTCCCATGGATTCTATAAAGCCTTTAGAAAAGAGAACAGGATGGGACGATGAAAAGATACGGCAGTATAATGATGAACGTATCTATGCCATTATCAACAGCGGATGGGATTTGATTATTATAGACGAGGCCCACCGTGTGGCCGGAAGTTCAAGTGAAGTGGCAAGGTACAAGATGGCAAACCTGTTAGCCAAGGCAAGCCCCTACCTGCTTCTGCTCACTGCCACTCCGCATTCGGGTAAAACAGAGCCGTTTTTGCGCCTGGTAAGGCTTTTGGATGAAAAGGCTTTCCCGGATTATCGTGCTATAGTAAAGGAGCAGGTTGCACCCTATGTTATCCGCACAGAAAAACGCGAAGCGATAGATTATGAAGGCAACAGGCTTTTTAAGGATAGAATAACCAGGGTTATAGGTATAAAGTGGAGTGAAAGGCATAGTTTGCAAAAGGAGCTTTACCAGCGTGTAACCAGGTATGTAGCCAATGGATACAAAAAGGCCATAAAACAGAAAAAATACCACGTCGGGTTTTTGATGGTTCTCATGCAAAGACTGGTTTCCAGCAGCACCGCTGCAATTCGTGAAAGCATAGAAAAACGGATAGCTGTCCTAAAAAATCAGTCATCCCAATTATCTCAGCTAACCTTGCAGCTATCTTTGGAAGATTTGTACGAAATTGATGCAGAGACTGCCCTGGAAAACTTGCTATCGACAGCGGATTTCGATATTGATTCAGAACTTAACGAGCTTGAGCAAATTTTAGCCGTAGCAAAGCAGGCTGAGCACCAGTTTTTGGATGCCAAGGCAGAACACCTGGTTGATCTACTGGACAAGCTTTATACCGAAGATAATGGAAGAAAAGTGATAATCTTTACCGAGTTTGTTGCTACGCAAATATTTTTACGCGATTTTTTGCAACGTCGCGGGTATTCATGCTCAATTCTGAACGGTTCCATGAGTATTGATGAAAGAAGTGCTGTGCTCACTGAATTTAGGACAAAGACTGACCTTCTTATTTCTACGGATGCCGGCGGGGAAGGTTTAAATCTCCAATTTTCCAATGTGGTAATCAATTATGATCTTCCCTGGAATCCGATGAAAATTGAACAACGTATCGGCAGGGTGGACAGAATCGGGCAAAGCCGTAATGTATTTGTGTATAACTATGTGCTTGAAGATACCGTGGAAAAACGGGTCATGGAAGTTCTGGAAACAAAGCTTTCTGTTATCCTTGAACAGATGGGTATTGATAAAATACAGGATGTCCTTGATAGTGAGCTTGCAGAAGTTGATTTTACCGATGTTTACATTAAATCAATTGCTGACCCTAGATACACTGATTATTACCTTGACAGGCTTGAATCAGATATTAAAGAACAAGTTGCACAGGCGAAAAAAGTCCGAGAGTTAATGAAAGATGATAAAACTTTTGATGTTGCTCTAATATCGAATATTGACAAGAACAATAATGTTATAGACTTATTGCGCCGGATGTACGTAAATTATAAGGAGTGGAAAAATAAGAGCATTGAAAATATTGACCAGTTAATGATTGATCTTAATCATGAAGAAATAAAGACGCTTGTTAACCAGGTTTTGCATTGGGATAAATCAGACGGTGCTGTTATCATTAATATCCCGGATTTACCCAATGAGAAGGGATATAGGTCCATTTGGGAGCTCAGCATAAGTTCTGACGTTCAAGATAAACGTATCATTCCTGTTTTTGTAAACACAAATGGGCTTTCGCGCCCAGCTTCAGCTAATAGAATATGGGATGAACTTTTAAAACCGGGAAGGGTTATTGAAGTACTAGGAATAAAGCAACTGTATGATACTGATTATGAAAAAATATTTAACGTAGCTAAAGATACGGCTTACAATAGTTTTTTTATGCTTAAAGATAGATATGAAAAACGGAATCAACTGGCATACGAAAAATATCTTTTTGCTTTGCAGTTAAGGCTTGAAGCTGCTGAAAGGATTGGCATAGAAAATATCAAGAGGAGCAGAATTGAATCCATTAGCAGGGAAAAAGAAATAATACAGACCGAGTATGCTTACAAAAGAAAATTATGTCCGGTATTAAGACCTGTATTTATAGCATTTATGGAGTGATGATTTTGTTTTGCACTTACTTGCTTGACAAGCTGGCTGTAGATTATGAAAACAGGATCCTTCTTTTTGATGAGGATAACCTTTTCATAAGGAGCGGAGCTGTGCAGTCTGTTAAAAGCAGGGGCTTTGAAGTAATAGAATATACAGAGCCACTGACATTCCGATATTATTATGAAGCAAGGCTGCGGGATAATAAAGACTCAAAAGTGGTTATCCACGTACGGGATACTGCCATTTTTGTTCCCTATGATATCAGAAAACGTTTTTATAACGTTTCAATTGATTATGTTAAGCTTTTCCCAAAGTTGGATGCATTGGTATTGAGAAAGGCTCGCCATATTGACCTTGATTTGCTGTATGTGGCTTATCAAAACTATTTTGGCGATAATTTAGGTGCCAAAGGTACCATGGATTTTATTCGAAAAAGGATGTTTGAAGAAGCAAATGCTAATGAATTTGTAGATTTATTAAGTACCAAAATTAAGAAGCAAATAAGAAGAGAAAGTCTAAATTACAAAGATTGGCTTGATGTGGCTAAAAACTGGGGAAAAATCCGCATGCTTGTTGACGGTGGGTATGCTGTTAGAGATATTCATGAATTATCACAGGAAATCAACAAGGCTTTTAAGTTATGGATGTTTCAACATTACCACCAACTTTCAGCAAGCCCAAATGTTGATGGCCCGGTAATTGTCCATAAAATAAACGATTATATGCGGACAAGAAGCCAAAAGATTGCGCTTATTCTTATAGATGGCATGTCAGTGGAAAATTGGCTGACTATTCTTGCTCATGTAGGGGATTTCGATTATAATATTGAGGATGGTTGCTGTTTTGCATTTGTACCGAGTGTTACTGCCATTTCCAGGCAGTCAGTGTTTTCAGGTAAGCTCCCGGTGAGCCATAGCGACCCGTTTTCTTTAAAAAATGAAGAAAAGCAGTGGGTAGAGTATTGGACAGAAAATGGATATAAGGCAAATGAAATTTACTTTGGCAAAGGGATGGAGGTAGATATACCTTATTACATTAAAATTGCAGGCATTGTTATCAATTTTATTGATGATTTAATGCATGGTCAGATCCAGGGGCAGAAAGGAATGTACAGGGATATTGCTTCATGGGCGCGCGACGGAGAGTTTAAAAGATTTGTTGGTGGATTAATAAAAAGAGGGTTTGATGTGTATGTGGCTTCGGACCATGGAAATGTTGAAGCCCATGGGCAGGGAAAACCTAAAAATGAAGGCTTGCTAACCGAAATGACATCATTAAGGGCGAGGATTTACCATGATTTTGCTGTCACAGATAAGGTTGAGGAGAATTTTAAAGCTTTTAAGTATCCCGGCATATATTTGCCGAAGGATTTCCAATATATTGTTTGTGAAGAAAATACTGCTTTTGGCACAAAAGGAAAAAGTTATGTTTGCCATGGCGGGATGAGTATTGAAGAGGTTATTGTTCCATTTATCAGGATAAAGGATGTGACTTCATGAGCAAAGCTGTAGTATTTGCCAGACCAATCAGGCAGGAATGGCTGGATAAAACTGTTGAAATGTTGCTGAATAGCCAGAATAGAGATGAGATAAAAAAAAGTCTTAATGTCTATCTTGCCAATTATATTAAAAGCAGTACCAATATAAGAAAAACAAGAGAAATTCTCATGAATATATGGGTGGATATTGATGATAATAACCGGGCTTTCCGGGATAAGTCTTTAGAAGTTTATAAGAATAGCATCCAGTCCGACCGGCTAGCCATCCATTGGGCAATGCTGTTATTGGCATTTCCTATTTTCCGGGACTTATGCACCATTATCGGAAAACTGACAGATATGCAGGAAGAAATAACGTTGTCTCAAATCAAAAGAAGAATTTTTGAAATATGGGGTGAGAGAAGCACGCTAATTTATTCAGTGCCGAAAAATATAAAAACACTAAGGGACTGTGGCGTATTGGAACAGGTTAAGACCGGAGTTTATAAGGTAGTAAAGCATGAGATAAAGAATAACGACGTTAGTTGCCTGCTGTTGTATGCAGTTTTTAAGACGAGTGATAAATTGTACCATAGTTTTTCTCATATAGACAAACTAAAGGAATTGTTTCCCTTTATTATTGAAATCGGAATAGATGATTTGAGTTTAAGACAAATGTTTAGATTAGAAAGAATGGGTGGAGAAACTGTTGTAAGCATTAAATAGTTTTCTTTTTTTGAAAAATGTGAGAATTAATTTTTAATTTCAAAACATGTTAAAATATTGTAAAATAAATTTGTAAATATAACCGACTTATCAAGAGTCAGGGTAGAGAGTTGGCTCGATGATCCTGCACCAACCTGCAGGATGCTGCAAGGTGGTAAAGCCAGCACCGATGAGGAGGTGGTCATAATGATTGAATATTAGCCTTCTTGTCAGGTTATGGCAGGAAGGCTTTTTTGATGGTATTATTTCCTAAGAACTAAATGAATGGAGGTATGTTGTGTGGAACTTAAACTAATGGGACACGGATATACGATTATTCCGCAGGATGACGGGACCTACCAGGTGGCAATGATACTTTCGGAGCATGACAACGAGGATGAAGCTATCACAGCGAGGCTTGAAGCAATGAAATATGTATGGAAATGGGACGTATCAATACCACAGCAGTGGCAGTATGGGGATTGGGAAAAAGTTGTTTCCGGTGCATGTACTGCTGCCCATAGTAAGATGTGAGGCATGTGGGAAATATTTTAGAGTAGAACCTGAATTTATGATAAAGGGTACAATTCTTACTGTTCCTGCACTTGTTTTCGTGGTATTTACATATCCATAGCTTCTGCATTGGGTGTAAATACATCATGGTTTGGAGCTGATGCCATGAAAGTGGCCAACCTTTTGACATACTCATATATAGAATCAAACCGTCCTAATTTGCTTCTGATCGATGAAGCACATACCTTTTTAAAATGGTGTAACACCGTTTTTCCCATTGTACCAATGGGGCATTGGTTGTAAACAACCAGTAAATAATATTATATAAAGAAGAAATAAAAACTTTTTGTTATTTATACCTCCAGAGCTTTATATCTGGAGGTTTTTGTTTTACTAGATTTTGTACTGTGATTCTTATATCAAGTCTGATTTAAAGTGATTCTATCAGTCTAGAATAAAGTGACGCCTTACAGGGACGTTTTAAGGATACTTGAAACCTACAGGAAAAATGCAGGCCCGGCACTCAGGAATGAGCTTGACATAACCATTGCCGACATGAAATCCGGCAGCTTCGAGGCTGCGCTTTCACGCTTTGAAGCGAGAATCGGAAGCGCCATGCTGTCTGATGTGGTAAGAGGGTTGTTAAGCGTTTTAAGAGGTGATGACGGCAGGGTGTATTTTCAAATGCTGGCTCACGACTTCAAACTGCTTGAAGTTCAAAAGCTGAAGCTGATTGCCATGAAACGCCCTTCAAAAGTGCGGAAGTATTCATTCTTCATGCTGGGGTGTTTTGTGATAATGTACCTTGCAGTAATGACGGTGGAGATAATGAAGGCTATTTCGGGATTGTTCTGAAGCCCATGATATGATTTATATATTCTCAACTATGGAATGATGGCCGATGTCCAGGGTAATAATAATATCGGAACCGTAGTAACGCCAAAGAATACGAATATCCATGTTAACGCTGCACTCAAACAATCCTTCATAGCCTTTGATTTTCTTTGTTCTTAAAGAAGGATGATAGGGATTTTCCTGAAGGATTTTCAGCTTACCGGCCACAATTTTCTGCTCATTAAGGCTCAGCTTCTTCAGGTTCTTTTCGAAGTTCTTTGTAAATGATATTCTATACTTCATCCAGTTTAATCCCCATGTCTTCAAACATTTTATCTATATCATCATAGCTCTTGACGTCGCCATTTTCCAGTTCTTTTTCTGTCTCCTTCAATAACCTGGCAATACGAGCCATTTCCGACTTTGGATAGACCACGACGGGACAAAGAAATATGCCTCCATCCTTCTCAATTACCTCAAACTTGTCACCTTCTTTTATGCCCAGATGCTTTACGATTTCAGAAGGTATGGTAATTTGTGAGCGTCCTCTTAATTCCACCAGCATGGAAATCAATCCTTTCAGAATTTCGTACTTTCTGATTATATTATATGCAAAATCCAAAAAAAATTCAATAAAAAGAGGTAAGAAAAATGGTTTTCAAATTATTACAATCAAAATCAGGTGAAGGCTATGTGGATGTAATTATCTTCATCATGTCGGCCATGCTGGTTATAGCGCTTGCAGTGAATGTCCTTCCGGTATTTATTGCAAAGCATCAGCTGGATTACTTTGCAGACGAGCTTTGCAGGACGGCTGAAATCGCAGGGCGGATTGCCTCGGAAACCACCGCAAGGGAACGAGAGTTGAAGGAACAGACAGGCATAAATCCGGCAATCACATGGACAGCAAGTTTTGTTCCGGGGACAGGCAGGGTGCAGTTGAATGGAAAAATAACGGTCACGCTGAAACACACTGTAAATATCGGGCTGTTCGGCAGTTTTGGCTCATTTCTCATAGAATTGACTGCCAGGGCAACCGGAAGGAGTGAGGTTTATTTTGGAGGTAAAAAAATGAAAAAGTTTATAGTCTGCCTATTGTGCTTTTACATTACATTTTTATCTATAATAAACGTTTTTGCTATAGGTGAGGGAAACATTGATGGAGGCGGAGGAGGCATGAGCCATGGAACAAGTGAATATTACTGGAATAGCGGCGATGACGGGGTGAGAGTAACAGTCATCCGTGACAGCGATAATACAGCTGTTTCTACACCAGTTGATTTTACAAACAGGCATCCGGATAACATTCAGGTTGATTTTGGCAAAGTGAGCAAGATACAGTATAGAAATGGTGCGACATTAACCCCGACTACAAGTACGTACTTATATAATAATCCAGAGCAACCCTTGCCGAGAATAGTCAGTAGTGACGGTAATGTTAATATTGTAGCTATAAAAAGTTATTTTACTGATGAACAGATAATAAGAAGTATAGCAAGTATAACAGGCTTTAACTATGAACAGTTGATAGATGGGAAATACAAGCTTTTATTGGAACCTATCGCATACTTTACATTTGACGGATTAAAGGTTGCGATGACAGCCCATGAAGCAGCTTTATATGACCAGCAGATTGGAGGCAGGCTTAGAAGCACAATGCCAAGCCTCACCCATAAGAATTTGCCCCTTGCCATGTTCCTGGAAACCTCTGATTTGGGATTCCCGGCCTGGGATGGCCCAACCACCGAAAAGGTGTCGGACGATCAAATCATATCTTCACTGGGCCTGGGAATTGTCCGATTTCGGGAAGCCGATACTCCTGTGGTTATTGGTGGAAGTGATTTTGAATACAGGGTTGACACAGATGTAATCACTGCGATTACTGTGACTGCCGGCAGCAGAATTACCCCTGACAATCCTGCGACAGTGACCTTTAATATTAATGGTTCAAGGTACAGTGTAACGGATGTTGTTATACCGGAAGGTGAGAGTCAGGAGGTCTGGGTAAAATGGCATACGCCGGGATACCCTACAACTTTAACCATTACTGCCAGTGCGGACAGAGGTACTGTAAGCCGGTCAACCATAACTGCCAGGGTTGTGGACCTTAATGAAAAGGTTCCACCCAACCCTACGGCAAACGACGAAAAGCCAGATGGATATTCTATTCCTGCTGTACCCAATATGCCGCAGAAAACAACAGCCTCCTGGGGATTATGGAGCTGTTACTGGAAAGCAAACTGGGTATGGGAGCCTCATTGGGTATGGGTTTCGGATGGAGATGGCGGAGGACACTGGGTGGATAATGGCGAGTGGGTAGACCGGGGTGATTGGGAATACACCTACACAAACTACTCGGCCAGTCTTACAGCCAGTATGACTGTCACACCCGATGCAAAGGTTCCAACCGCATCAGGGAAAACCATGAAGTCGGGGTACGGAATTAACCTGAATGTAAAAACAGGTTTATGGTCCAATGCACTGTCGTCAGCAATTACAGGAGCACAGAATGTATTGTCCTACTATCCCGAATTCAATTACAATACATACCTCAGACTGTCCGATATGATAACGGGCGGGTACAGTGCGGAGTTTGAACTGAAGCCCAATGAATTTTCAACCTATGGCAGAAATGGTGATATCATTGCCGGCGCTTTTATAATCTGCTGCTCCAATGATGAGGGAGAGATGATTTCACTTACGGATGAGCAGAGTCAGGGACATCCGGGACAGGTATTTATACACGCGGGACAACAAGATTATGATGTATATAAAGATTAACCGGAAAGGTAATTTCATATGACAAAGCTCATAAAACAATAAAAATCAGGCTTGAAGATTCATTGTCGGTAGGGGACGGAATTGAAGTCTGGAGTGATGAAGAGGAGCACCCGGGAAATATTGTTACAGGGATGAGGGTTAACGGCAGGAACATACACACGTCCAACCCGGGGGATACCGTTATAATAGGCAGCATAAGCGGGAAAATACGGGAAGGGGACAGGGTTTGTAAAACCTCCGATAAAAGGCTTAATGCAGCAGCCAGGGAGACCTTTACGGGAAGAGGCCGCAGAAAAGTAGGCTTGAAGGGTAAGATCACATTAAAGAAAGGAACTCCTTTAACTCTCAGGATAAGCGATGGCGATAGAAATGAGATCCGGGTTGACAGCGGGTACAGGGACGAGCTGGGAATAATCATCACCAATACATCGCCCGTCTGCTGCAATGAGGAAGAAATGCTTAGCATAGATTCTAAGGAAAATACGGGAGGTACTTACAAGATACGAAAGGGTGACCGGATAGCCCAGATTGTACTGCAGGCTGTGCCTAAAATGCGGCTCAAAGTGGTGGAGTCTGTGGGCAATATCGGCACCAACCGGGGCGGTGGTTTTGGGTCGACGGGGATGAGGTAGTAAGATTATATTATTAAACGGGGTTTTGGTAACACTGATAAAGGAAATATTAAATAATTAATGTGGAATAGACATTCAACATAAAAATTTCTCCAATTATCTACATATTTCTTTTAATTAATTTATCGCATTTTAATATCAAAACAATAATTTAAGAATATATTCAGAAAATTTATGAAAAAGTGTAGAAAAGTTTGAATTTACAAAATCTGGACGAGTTTGTATAATTATTTTGCTAAAGTTTGACAGTACTAGTGACACAATGTTGGATGAAGTGCTAAATTTTGTGAGGAGCCTATGAAGAGTGCTTCTTATATGGGCACCTGAAATAAATATAAATATTATTTCAAGCTCTTCAAAAATATTTGCAAATAGGAGCGATGCTAATGTTCTATATAAATCTAGGAGTTCCTACATATATTCAATATTCATTGATGGAATAGAATACATCAACATTGACTACAAATGCCAGGATTAATCCTTTTTTAGAGCGTTTATCGCAGAAATGATTTTTCTTATGTCTTCAGGCGGTATGCTTTTATTCTCCATTTCCTTTGCCAGTTTCAGGTATTCTACACCGACATTGAGCAACTCTTTGGGGATATAATCTTTTTCAAGCTTTACCAGGTCCCTCTCCTCGATCCTTCCAAGAAGCCAGTCGACAGTCACGTTAAAATGATTGGCGATTTTAATTATTATATCATACTCAGGCATTCTCTTTCCGTTTTCATAAAGGGATATTGCGCTGCCATTCAAGTTCAACAAAGATGCGAAATCCTGCTGCGTCATTTTATGTTCCTGGCGTAATTGTTTTATTCTTTTTCCTACCATTATAATATATACTCCTTTTAAATGAGATTCTAGAAGATAAAAACCTATCAAACGCATTTGATGTCCAATCCTGTTATTTACTACCTGCAGCTTATTGCTCATGGTAAATTATAAGTACTATAATTATAATATTTTCAATATGAAAAGTAGTAAACAATGATTTTGGTGCATAAACTCATTACGCGAAAGCTTCATTCGTTTATTGGCACCAAAATCACTTTCTACACTCAATTGGGAACCTGGTAAAACAGCTGATGACAGAAAGTCAGGAAGAGCTGGACCGGTGGAAGAAAAGAATTTTGCATGCTCTTGGCCGGAACGGTGCAGTGGTCACCGAGATCATTCCGGAACTGGAATGGATCATCGTAGAGGGAATGTCCAATAAGGAAATTGCCGATAGGTTGGAGATCACCATAAATACAGTTAAGGGCTATATAAAGAATATATATGAAAAACTGGGAGTAAACAGGAGGGTACAGGTCGTAACCAGGGCAAAGGAACTTAAGATATTAAAAAATAAGTAGGATGATAAAAAAATGTGTTTTCCCACCCTTTCGGGTGGTTTCTTTTTTTTAAGATTACTCTATAATCTTAAATGTTCGATAAGCAGAGAAAGGATGATGTTTATATGGAGTGAAAGCAGACACATATAATGAAAAGGGACCTATACTTTTAATAAGTGGGGTACACTGTATTAACCTTTAATTAATTAAAGATAGGAGGGGTCTATTGTGAAAAGCAAAACAACAGCACTTATTTTAGCAATACTTTTACCGGGCATTGACAGAATGTATCTGGGTAAAATCGGCACGGGAATTTTGAAGTTCATTACGGGAGGCGGTTTTGGCATTTGGTGGATCATTGATATAATTTTAATCGCTACCGATAAAGCAACCGACAATAAAGGCAATAAACTTCAATAGGGGGTCAATATGGAAAAAGATAAACTTTCTGCTAGACTTGAGCTTTTTGTTGCCATATTTTTAGGTATCACTGCAGTGCTGACAGCCTGGGCATCGTGGCAGTCTTCGCTTTATGGCGGTAATCAAGCAACAAAATACGCAAAGGGTATTGCAATTATTGGAGAAGCAAATTCCATGTATAATGAAGCAGCTCAGTACATTGCACAAGACATGGAGCTCTGGAACAGGATCAGCGACTTGCGCGTTGACCTTGAATTTGCAAAAAGCAAGGGTGATGAGGAGGTTGAGAAACTCCAATGGAAACTTGACCAAATCATGGCTGATAATGTAAGTGAAGAGTTGGCGGCAGCCATCGAGTGGGCAGATGCACAACAGGAATATGCCTCCCCCTTTGACAAAGAGGGATTTATTGAAAGCTATTATGAGGAAGCAAATGCAAAATACGAGGAAGGACAAAAAACTTTAGAAGCAGGGCAAAAAGATAATTCACTTGGAGATGTTTTAGGACTAGTGACCGTTATTTATGCAGTTGTACTGTTTTTACTTGGTATTGCTGCGTCTTTTGAAGGTATACGCACTCGAATTGCTGTTATTGCTGTTGCTATTATTGGATTTATATACGCCACAATAACAATGCTTAGTGTACCTATCCTAACTTTATAGGACTGGAGGGTTAATTATGAAATACAATATTTTTGGCGGTAATCTACCAGCAGTTACTATTACTCTGGATAATGGGGAAAGCATCTATACCCAATCAGGTGGAATGACCTGGATGACAGACAACATTGTAATGAAAACAAATATGAAAGGCGGTTTTCTCAAAGGTCTTGGTAGAATGCTATCCGGAGAATCGCTTTTTATGGCAACATATACCGCAAAGGCAAACGATGCTGAAATTACATTGGCATCTTCTTTTCCAGGTTCTATAGTTGCTGTTGATATTAGTAATAGCAATGTCATTATTCAAAAGAATGCATTTTTGTGTGCTCAGCCAACAGTTGAGCTTAGCATGTATGTCAACAAAAATGCCGGTTCCGGATTTTTCGGGGGTGATGGGTTTATTCTGCAAAAATTGGCCGGCAGAGGGCTTGCATTCTTTGAAATTGATGGTGCATGTTGTGAAAAAGTTCTTGCTCCAGGAGAAGTCATTAAGGTTGACACTGGCAATGTTGCTGCTTTCGAAGAAGATGTAAAATATGAAGTAGAAACTGTAAAAGGCTTTAAAAACATTTTATTTGGTGGAGAAGGCTTATTCCTTACAAAACTCACAGGACCCGGCAAGGTATGGCTGCAGACAATGACAATGCCAAACTTTGCTCAAAAGATTATTCCGTTCTTGCCAAAAAAGAACGACTAACGAAATGATTATTTAAGGTGGGAATCAGTTGCGATGCCTCACCTTTTCTTTAATCTATAGAATAGAGGTCAATACATGAAAAAAATATTAATATTTTTAATGCTTACTTGTTTGATACTATCTTTTACAGCCTGTTCAGATGGCGAAAGCGGGGGCAATGAAGAAAGCAATTCCCCTTCATCTGAATATGTGAAGCCTGAGGACGCCGCTCTTTACACAATCATGGTATACATAAATGGCTCCGACCTTGAAAGCCAGGGGGGAATGGCGACAAATGATATTGCAGAAATGGTCTCGGCAAATTTTCCAAAGAAAGACATTAATGTGATTATACAAACCGGCGGGACAATTAATTGGCAAAACGATATTATTCCTGGTAATAAACTTGCCAGGTATCGAGTAATTGATGACGATATTGAACTTTTAGAAGAATTACCTGCCAAAAGTGTTGGGGAAAGTTCTACGCTGACTGCTTTCATCAATTACTGCATGGATAAGTTTCCAGCAGATAAATTCGGGCTTATTATGTGGAACCATGGGGGCGGAGCGGTAACTGGATATGGAGTTGATGAGCTGTTTGATTATGATGGCCTTACTTTAAATGAAATGAAGACAGCGTTTGATAATTCATATTTAAAAACCCATAAATTAGAATTTCTAGGCTTTGATGCATGCTTGATGGCGAATATCGAAACAGCCTACATGGCGAAGGATTATGCAAAATATCTTATTGCGTCAGAGGAATTAGAACCGGGCTGTGGCTGGGATTATGCTACATGGCTGTCTCGCCTGGGCAGCAACCCAAAGATGAACGGTGATGAAATTGGACGAGAAATTGTTGATAGCTTCGTTAGCTTTTATAAAAATAATGGAATGGAAGATGAAGCAACTACTTTATCTATTATAGATTTAACCAAAGTGGGAAATGTTGTATCAGCTTTGGAAGATTTTATAGAAGCTGCTGATATTTCAAGTTCAAGTTATCAACAAATCGCAAAACCTCGTTCGAAAACCCGTGAATTTGGTATGCCATCAGAATACGGCGGTAGTACCGACATGGTTGATATTGTGCATATGGCACAACAATTCAAGGCTATTTATCCAGGTGAAGCCGATGCACTTATCAAAGCAGTGGAAAATTCGGTTTTATATAAATCTCAGGCTGATTTTGTAAACAATGCAAATGGCTTATCATTATATTTTCCCTATTCTGCAAAAAAAGAGATAAAAGAACGTATACCCGTTTATCAGACAAGCGGCTTTTCATCAAAATATATAAACTATGTATCAGAGTTTGCATCCGCTTTAACGAATATTATACCGATTTTATTGAGGTGTCATATGACGAATAGGAGGTAATAGTCATGAAAAAGACAATTGCTATTCTTGTGACAATTATGCTCATATTGTCACAATTTTCAGTGCTTACAGTTTTTGCGGCAGGCGATCCTGACACAGGTGAATACGCTGACGAAGTAATACGTCTTGTCAATGAGGAACGTGCTAAAGCAGGGCTTGGAGCTTTAACCACAATGGAAAATTTAACCTACGCTGCAGAATTGCGTTCTGAAGAACTGGTGGAAGTATTTGGTCACGACCGTCCGGATGGGAGTGAATGGAAAACGGTACTGGATGAGTACGAAATTTCATATAGTATTGCCAGCGAGAATATTGCTTATGGCCAAAAAACTCCGTCAGCGGTTGTGTCCGCATGGATGAATTCACCTGGACACAGAAAGAACATATTAAATGAAGAGGTCAATTATATAGGGGTAGGCTATTATCTAAATGGCGCTACGCCGTATTGGGCGCAGATTTTTATCGGCAGTGACGAATCGGATGAATCAGAGGGACCGAAGGAAGAAAAACCAACCGCCTCTGCACAAAAACCCAAACCACAGACAGAATCAACGCAAACAGACGCATCCGGCGAATCGGGCAATATTCAAGCGGTGGAAGTTACGCAGGTTATGGGGAAAGGTCAATCTATAGACGATGGCAAGCTGTATTATATGCGTTCGTTTGTTGCAGGGAAAAATACTGCCGTATTAGTTGTACTTAAAAATGCTGTGACAGTTGATCCGTCCGGCAATACACAATATGTAACGGTATCGAAAGACGGCAAGGAAATTGCCAGATTGAAGCCGCTGGGCCCTGCCATACAAACGAATATCATCCAATTCGTGCCGCAAAACTTAAAAGATGTTGGCAGCTGGGCAGCAGGAAACTATACTATTACCGCTGTGATTGAAAATGACAAGAGCAGCGTTGATGTAAAGTTTGAAGAGCGTATGACAATGCGGGTGCTGGCTGTTCCGGTTAAAGGGAATTGGGGTGGAGAAATAAAAAGCACCGAAGGTGATTGGAAAACGGCAGGAAAATTTACCCAGGCAGTATACCCCCTCAAAAATGGCGGCCTTATCTGGGAGCTTGCGCCGGAACTTGATTTGAGCGATGACAAATATGATCTTACAACTGATGATGGCATGTTTGAAGTTTGGCAGGCCCTTGCTGACAAGCAAACACGTGACAACAAATATACACTTATCGTAGGTTTCGTCCGTGACCGGCAAGGCGATGGCAGCTTACAGGGATATACTTATGGGCTACCGGCAACCATTGTCACCGAATCCGATGAAGATATGTTGGCAACGGTTGCACATGAAATTGCTCATTGTTATGAAATCGGCGATGAATACAGTGGCGGTTCTATTAATATGAATATAAATCCCGCTCCTTATGGTATGTCCGGAAGCGACTGGTACAACAGTGAAGAGGAAATTACGGCAAATAAAAAGTTTATTAAAGGAGAATCTGAAACATACGGCGAAGGCTCGCTTGTTTTGGAAGAACAGCACGCATACGAACCTTATGGGCGCGGCCTGTTGGGCACTATGGTAAGTTACATGGGTTCCGGTGCAAAGCAGTCACAATATTGGACAACATCGGCACTTTGGGAGCAACTTTTCAAAAGCTTTGCACATAGTGGAAAACAGGTATTGGCAGACCAAAGTCAAGCCGAAGAGAAAGAATGGATCGATTTAATTGATATTTCCGGCGTAGTCTACAAGGACGGATCCATTCGTCTTGACCCGTCTTATCAATATGAAGGCTTATGGGAGGATGTGAAAGAACCAACAGGAACAGGATATTTTGTTGTCTTACTCGATAAAGAAGAAAAAGAACTTCAAAAGGTAAAGTTTGGCGTTTCGTTCACAGCAAATTCCAATCCGCCGAGAAGTCTCGATAAAGCGCCGTTTTCTGTAACTTTAAAATATCCGCAGGATACGCAGTTTTTAGAACTTCGTTATGGGACACAAACAATTTATCGTAAAGAAATATCCAAGAATAAACCGGAGGTATCGTTCTCACCGGTAACTGGCAGGGGGGAATTAAGCGGAAAACAGATTATCGAATGGCAAGGAAGAGATAAAGATGGCGACAAGCTCTATTACGAGCTCTGGTATTCACCAAGTGAAGACGACTGGATATGCCTTGCAAAAGATATTACCGAAACTGCTTTTGAGGTAGATTTCGATACGCTGCCGGGCGGGAAAGAAGCAATATTCTATCTTTACGCTACAGACGGGATCAATACGGCTTATACCGAGAGCGAAAGTTTTTCCGTTGCTTACAAAGCGCCGGAAATTATGACCGAGCAAAAACAGCCGGAAGTGTTTAAGGTGACGGATGAAATTTACTTTGAAGTAGACGTGTATGACCCCCAGGATGGCTATATGTATGAACCTGAAGGACAAATTGTCTGGAAGGATAAAAAAGGTGAAGTTGTATCTGAAGATTATGCTTTGCTATTTTACCCTTATGAGCTTTCAATCGGTGAGCACACATTTACAATGACTGCAACCAATTCCGGAGGGAAAACGGTTTCACGCGAATACAGGTTTTTGATTGAAAATGATGAGTCCGCTTTGCCTCAGGGTTGGTCGAGAGAAGAGTTTAAAGAAGCAATGGTGCTGGGTTTAGTTGACCCTGAACTTATGTATGGTTATGCGAATAATGCAAGTAAGTTGGACCTTGCCATGACTGCCGTCAATCTGTATCTTCAAATTGCTGATGTGATTGAAGAAGTAGAACTCAGTGAAGAAGCGCCATATGCTGATTATGAAGACAAGGACGGCTATGCCGAAATGGCGGTAAAGTATGGTTTTCTTACTGCAAATGACAATAAGTTTGAACCTCAAAAGCCTGTAACCCGTTCCGAAGTAGTGGATACTTTCTGCAAGGTACTCAATTTAGCAGGATATAGAATCAATCAAAACGAGAATTTTATTGAAAAATATACCGATATTGGAACATTAACCGGGATTTCAAGGGCAAATATGGCATGTTTTAATGCGCTTGGTATCATAAAAGGGAGTGGAGATAATAAACTTGCACCATTTGATTTTGCTACGCGTGAACAAATTGTCGTGATAGCAAAAAGGGTTGCTGATGAAGTGTCAGAGTAATGGTGAAAATATGGAAATCGATTTTGATTTTTAGGGTATAATATAATCAACAAGTTTGCTGAGTATGTTATTCTATATAGGTAGCGATAAAGATTTTGCATCTCAAGGGGTGATGGTTTTCTTCCGGAACAAATTTTAATAGCACCGGAAAGATAAAAGCCATCACCCCGTCAGAACGTTATTGTTGCTGCCTAATGTTTACAAAGTGGATATTTACTATAATTGGGATTTGATAACCAACGATTTTTTTCTTACCAATTGGTCTTTCATACTCTGAAATAACTTTCAGCTTCAGCCTGGTTGTAGAACAAAAATCATATTCATGGCTGTAAATATTGCGAATCCATTGCATACATCTTCACATTATAAGGAACGGGTGATAATATATCAATAAGAGGATATGATAATAAATGGGGGCTGGAAGTTTGGATGTTTGTTTTACCGGATTATATAATTTGTGAACAAATCCATGAAAATAGCAGAATAAATATATACAGAGGATATACAGCCAGGCACCGGGTGCCGGTTATCATAAAGGCGCTAAAAAAAGAAGCAGCCAACTCGATTGGAATATCAAGGCTCATACATGAGTACGAAATTACCCGGAATCTTAATATCGAAGGCATTATTAAGGCCATAAGATTGGAACAGGCAGGGTCATTCTTTGCCCTGATCATGGAAGATATCGGGGCTGTATCCTTGAGAAAATACATGCAGGACCATCCAGTGAGCCTGCAGAACTTTCTTGATATTGCTGTCCATCTTACAGAAGTTCTTGGCCGACTTCATCAAAAAGGTATAATCCATAGGGATTTGAAACCGGAAAATATTCTCATACATCCCAGTATGGGAAAAGTATATATTATTGATTTCAGCAGCGCCGAACTTTTTCCTGCGGAAAGTAAAAATACCCTGCTTTCAAATAATCCGGCAGGGACCCTGGAGTATATGTCTCCGGAACAAACAGGCCGGTTGAATATAGGGATTGACCAACGCAGTGACCTTTATTCTCTGGGGGTAATATTTTATGAGATAATGACCGACCAGCTTCCTTTGCAGGCTGAAAAACCTGCTGAGTGGATACATGCCCATTTAACCCGGAAACCGGAACCGCCGGATAAAATCAACCCTGATATTCCTTCCGTTATATCCGATATCATTATGAAACTATTGGCAAAGGGTGCTGAAGAGAGATACCAGAGTGCCTATGGGCTTTTGTGGGATCTTAAAGAATGTAAGAGACAGCTGATTCAAACAGGAAGGATTGAGCCTTTTTCCATAGGACGGATGGACGTATCCGCACGTTTCCAGCTGCCCCGTAAGCTCTATGGAAGAGAAAGGGAGAAGGAAGCTTTAAAAGCTGCTTTTGACCGTGTATGTGAAGGTCAGGCCGAGACAATACTGGTAAGCGGATATCCGGGTGTAGGCAAAACAATGTTGATAAATGAAAGCCTGAAGCCCATTGTGATGGAAAAAGGCTATTTCATCATGGGGAAATTTGACCAGCTCAGGCAAAACATTCCTTATGCTCCCTTCGCGGCTGCCTTTGGGAATCTGGTAAAACAGCTGATGACCGAAAGTCAGAAAGAGCTGGACCGGTGGAAGAAAAGAATTTTGTGTGCTCTTGGCCGGAACGGTGCAGTGGTCACCGAGATCATTCCGGAACTGGAATGGATCATCGGAAAGCAGATTCCTGTGGATGTGCTGTCCCCGAAAGAGACTGAAAACCGTTTCCTGCTGGTATTCAGAGATTTTGTCAGGGCATTTGCCCGGAGAGAGCATCCGCTGGTGCTGTTTCTAGACGACCTGCAGTGGTCGGACCCTGCTTCGGTACACTTACTGAAGTATTTGAACCAGGATGCAAACCTTCACTTTTTGCTTTTCATCGGAGCTTTCCGAGAAAATGAGGTGAATGGGGATCACCCGCTGGCGGAAATGCTGGAAGAAAGCCGTAAAGGGAAGCCCCATGAGAAGCATATTTCCCTGCTGCCCATGGAAAGAAACCAGGTTGAGAAACTGGTAGCTGAAACGCTGCACGCTGAGTCGGAAAATACGGCTGCCCTGGCGGAGGTATTGTACCGTAAATCCGGGGGCAATCCCTTTTTCCTGGGGCAGTTGCTCACTCTGATACATGACGAAGGATTTCTATATTTCAATACACAGGAAGGCTGCTGGAAGTGGGAACTGGAAGCTATCCAAAAGCTGCAGCCGGGAGAGGATGTGCTGGAAACTCTCCTGAAAAAGCTGCAAAGGCTTCCGGAGGAGACCCGGGAGATCATGAAGCTGGCGGCCTGCATTGGAAACAGATTTGACCTGGAAACACTGGCTGCTGTGAGCGGCAAGTCTTTGGAGGAGACAGCCTCCTGCCTGATGCCGTCGATCCTTGAAGGGCTTGTCCTGACAGCGGTAAATCAAAAGAAAAACCTGACTTCAGCTTATCCGGAGACCATGCTCTCTGTATTTGAATTCCTGCATGACCGGGTACAGCAGGCTGTCTATTCCCTCATTCCGGAAAATGAGAAGAAAGAGAAGCACATTGTCATCGGTCGTCTGCTTTTACAGAATACGGTCCGCAGCAGTCCGGAAGAGAAGATACTGTCCATCATGGACCATTTCAACCGCAGCCTGGAACTGATTTATGACCCTGTAGAGAGGATGGAGCTGGCAGGATATAACCTGATGGCGGGACGGAAGGCTAAAGTCTCGGCGGCGTATGCTTCGGCCCTGCAATATTTCAGATCCGGAAGGGCACTGCTGCCAGACGCCGCATGGGAGCATGCCTATAGTCTCAGCTATGACCTGCACCTGGAGCTTGCCCAGGCGGAATATCTATCTGGCAATGTGAAAGCTGCCGAAGAACTATTTGACGCTGTCATCGAGAAGGCCGGAACTGAACTGGAGCGGGCAGGCGTATACGGCTTGAAGGTGATATTATATGCTGGCATGGGGAAATATGCCGAAGCGGTCCGGACGGGTATCCACGCTCTGGAGAATTTGGGAGTCAAGCTGCCTGTCCACCCCAAAAAACTGGATTATGCAAGGGAACTGCTGCTATATAAATGGTACATGCGGAATAAAAAAATTGAAGATCTGATCCATCTGCCTGAGATGAAGGATCCGGTACAGAGGAAGATTGCAGAGCTCTTGACCCGTCTGTCCTCCGTAACAATGACCAGCTATCCGGATTTATACAGCTTTATTATTCTGAAAACCGGCAATCATGCCGTCCGGCATGGAAATACCGAAATGACTTCCGTCGGATACTTCGGGTACAGCATTACTGCCGGAAGCATTCTGGGAGATTATGAAGCAGGGGATAGGTATGGAAGGGTATGCATCCATCTGGTGGAAAAGTATGACCGGAGTTCTTCCAAATGCATCATATATTTTGTCATCGGAGCGTTTATTTCCCATTGGACCCGGCACGCGGCCTTAGGGCTGGAGTACCTCGAAAAGGCTGCCCGCAGCGGGATGGAAGCCGGGGATGTACTGATTATTGGTTATGCACATTGTCTTATTCTTGAAATCCGGTATCTTCTAGGTATTTCCCTGGGGGAAATTGCAGAGGAGATCCGGAAAAAACATGAGATTGCAAGAAGGCTAAAGCATGACAACCTTGCTATCAATGCGGCAATTTACGAAAAGGTTATATCGGCGCTGCGGGGACGAAAGGCAGATTCACTGGCATCCGGTGCAGCAGAGTTTCAAAAGGATGAGTTTCTACAACTGGCACAGAAGGATCAATCTTCCCTGGCAACCTATTATTTTTACAAAATGCAGTTGTGCTACATGGCAGGAAATTACAGGGATGCCCTGTCTGCCGCACAAAAGATAGAGCCTCTAACCGGGGCTATTCTTGGCTTTATGATCAGCGCCGAATACAATTTTTATCATTCTCTGACTATAATGGCTCTTTATGGGGAACTGTCCTTTAAGGACAGGAAGCGTCACTGGAAAACACTGAAAAAAAACCAGCGGCAGATGAAAAAATGGTTGGAGGCCTGCAAGGAGAACTTTGAACACAAATTCCTGCTGGTTGCCGCCGAAACAGCGCGCCTGCGGAACAGAAGGGAGGAAGCCATGTCGCTTTATGACCGGGCCATTCGATCAGCCCGGGAAAACGGCTATATACAAAACGAAGCCCTTGCCAATGAACTGGCGGCAAGGTTTTATCTGTTCCAGGGTCTGAGGAAAATAGCAAGGACTTATATGATGGACGCCTGTAGCGGATACAATAGATGGGGAGCTTTTGCAAAAGTTAAAGAACTTCAGAACCGATATCCCGAACTTTTGGACGGAATAGATTTCGAAAAGCAAAAGAATGATACTGCTCAAGTATTTGAAAATATACTAAGTATTTCTACGACAAGCGACAGTGAAACGGCAGGCAGCCTGGATATGTATTTTATAGATAAAGCGGTAGAAAATATTTCTAAAGAGACTGACATAAATAAGCTGCTCGAAAGCTTTTTAGATATAGCAGTCCAAAGCATCGGTGCAGACAGGGGGTATTTAATACTTGAAAAAAATGGAGAGTTGTTTATCGAAGCTGCAAAAGATAGTAACTGCAGTGTAACGGTCGTAAAAACCGTCCCAGTGGAAGAAAGTCATAAACTTTCAAAGGCAATAGTACGGTATGTCGCCCGAACCCTTGAGACTATAGTTTTAAATTGTGGAGAGCAGAATGGAATCTTTGCCAGTGACCCTTATATAGCAAAATCGGATTTAAGGTCGGTAGCCTGTCTGCCTTTATTGTTTCAGGGAATACCGTTTGGTGTGCTTTACTTTGAAAACAGCCTTCTACCCGGGGTATTTACACCTGATCGGCTTGAGGCGTTGAAGCTATTATCCACCCAGGTAGCCTGTGTTAAAAAACTGCAATCGTATCTGGAGGAAAATACTGTAAAGGCCGAAGAGGAAGCATACCCCTATCTTATTGATCCTCTCACTGAACGGGAGACAGAGGTGCTCAATCTCATCGTAGAGGGAATGTCCAATAAGGAAATTGCCGATAGGTTGGAGATCACCATAAATACAGTTAAGGGCTATATAAAGAATATATATGAAAAACTGGGAGTAAACAGGAGGGTACAGGTCGTAACCAGGGCAAAGGAACTTAAGATATTGAAAAATAAGTAGGATGATAAAAAAATGTGTTTTCCTACCCTTTCGGGTGATTTCTTTTTTTTTTAAGTTATAAACCTACTAAAAATTAATAATTTCCCAATTTGACATCAACAAAACCAATTTATGGTATAATGTTGTACAGTCAATAAACTTTATACACGAAAGGAGTAGTGTCACCTTGTACAACATTATAACCTTTTTATTAGGCTATATATTCAACTACAATACAAAATAATTATTTTTCTTCTTACTGTAGTACTTGGCAAATTTCCTTTAAAAAAGAATACCAAGCAGCCAATTAATAAACCTTACCGTAAATTTCAGGTAGAGCCCATGCCTGTAATAAAAACCTTAGAAACTCTCGATTACAAAAAGCTTATACAGGAACGATTCCTAAAAGACGGTAAAGTTATTCGCCCCGTTAAACGTCGTAAAGGAAAAGATATACCCCACGACATATCCTGCCCAAGGGGCAATGCACCTCATGAGTATATTTACGACAATACCGGAGGCAAAGGTCAGTTTAAGTGTAAAGTGTGTGCCTTTTTGTTTAATCGTAAAACCAAATACCTTAAAACCATTGCTTTTCATTGCCCTTTCTGCGGTAGGACACTGGAACTTAAAAAAAGCGCAAGTATTTTAATATCTACAAATGCCCTAATTTTGAATGCCCGTTCTATCTAGATAACTTGAATTCTCTCTCTCAAGAGGATAAGAAACGATACAAGGAACAACCTCATCTCTTCAAGCTTCACTACCTCTATAGAGAATACAAGCTTGATTTTAAACCTCTTGAGAGAAAATACACCATGCCCAATATCCGTGATATCTCAAAGCTTTATGTCTCACCTCACACCTTGGGTCTTATACTTACCCACCATGTAAACTTTGGCCTTTCCACTAGAATGACTGCCGCTGTTATGCGTGAAGTTCATGGCGTAAATATCTCACATGCTTCGGTTAACAACTATGCCAATGCAGCTGCACTCATTGTAAAACCTTTCGTGGATAACTTTGACTACAAACCTTCAAATACTCTCTGCGGTGATGAAACTTACATCAAGGTGCTTGGAAAGTGGCACTATGTCTACTTTATTCTAGATGCAGTTAAAAAATCATCTTAGCTTATCCTGTATCTCCAAACCGTGATACCATCGCTGCTATAAAAGCACTTGATGATGCACTTTCCAAGTATGAGTCAATCCCCGAAGACCTTACAATGGTATTCGACGGTAACCCTACTTACCTGCTTGCCCGGTACTTCTTTGCCCAGTACAATATCAATTTTGATATAAAGCAAGTCATAGGACTCAAAAATGAAGATGAAGTATCACAGGAGTATAGGCCACTTAAGCAGATAATTGAAAGGCTTAATCGCACTTTCAGGTATAACTACAGGCCTACTAATGGCTTTGGCAGCGATACCGGTTCAGTATCTTTTCTTACGCTGTTTGTTGCCTACTTCAATTTCCTAAGGCCACATTCTTCTCTTGAAGGAAAAGTGCCTGTAGTACTGGAAGAACTTTCATCACTCCCTAATATGCCTGCACGGTGGCTGAAACTCCTTGAGTTATCTGAGGAATACATCATAAAGCAGCAATCTGCTTAATGATGTATATCCGTTTAGCAGAAGCCCGAGGTAAAAACCGCCGGCGAAGCGAACCTTTGACAAACCAAAGCATGCAAATGCTATAATGAAGTTCCCGAGGGCGCATCATAATATGATGTATATCCGTTCCCTTCGCCCTCGGCATGTCTTATCCTGCATTTGCATGCTGTTTGTCAAGGGCGGCGGTGAACATCTATACATTTTTGGCTGCCTATATTCTTTTTTCAAAGATCATTTCTACTATATAGTTCCATAAAAATTGCTTATCAGCCTTTTTCATAAAACTTTTTACACTACCCACTTTTTTTGTACAAATGGCAGATATTTTCTGCCGTATTTTCAATATATCACTTCCGGTGGCGTTGCTGGTGTTTCACTTTTTGTTTGCTAATATATGTAAATTCAATCATTTTGTGTATATTATGC
>JABUEW010000038.1 GCA_013314855.1 Bacillota bacterium
CCACTTTTACTTTATATTTTAACACCTGGCCCTTACCAAATGCTAGTATTATTTTGCATATGTTCAGGAGCATATTTTATTTTTGTGAAGAAAATGTATTTATGTTGACATCTTCCAAAAATATTATATAATTAAAAATAGTGGTATGTCCAATAGATTATTTGGCTAAAATATAGTGTACGTACACGCACAAAAGCTATTATATATGTAATATTATAAAAGAGGAATATAAATGTTGTAATATTTGCAATTTATTTTGAATATATTAAATATATGCAGCTTTTTTACCGAAATAATATATGAAGGTGTGAGGAGGAGTTATGAAAATATTTCAGAAAAGTGGTGTTATCCGGAATTCATTCTATCTTCCCGAGAATGAAATTCCCCGGGAAAAAATGAGAATTATAGAGAAAGACTCAAAAATGATGCCTGACCTTTCTGCTAAATATGAGAAGAAATTTAAGGAAGCCGCAGAGTTTTTTTATAAGACCAGGTTAGACAGAGTGAATAAATAAAGCAGTATCTACTTTGAAAGAGCAAAATAACGGACATACAGTCAGTTAACCCGGATAGTATATGCACAGTGTGGATTATATATTATATATAATATTAATTTGTACAGTGCATTTTTTTTATACATGCTTATGTTATTTATTTCAATTTATTCTGTTTTTTTACATGATGATATATAAAAAGGGGTTCAAAAGATGATAAATATTGAAAGTTCTGATAAAGGAATTGAAAACGCAAAAGTTGAGGGTTTGCTGGTACACCTTTTCAAGAAGCTGATGCCAGGTGATGATGACGGTAATGACAGCCTATTCCAGTACAAAATGTGGTCAGCCTTTGACGGAATGATAATAAGTACAGTAACGGATTTGGAAAATGTGTACATGGGAAATGATTTGGTAATAGAAGGAGTAAAAGGCAATAAAGTAAATATTCACCAGGTTTACGAAGAGCAGCATTTATGCCTGTACGGTCAATATGTAGAAAATAACGAAATAATACAACAGGGATACAGCATAAAGAATGGATCTTCAGACATTATAATGCCTTATATAGCATTGACTGAGGTAAAGCTTAATGATACATATATAGGACTCAAAGGGTTGGATTACTGCCAGAAAAAAATTGAAGAAATTCTTGAAAAGGGGTGCCTGAACCAAATCCCTGAACATAAAACTTTTTACTGCTTCAGGATATACCGCTCACTTGGATACGGCGACTTTATAATTATTTTTCGTTCACATTCGTATGACGGTATTTTTCAAGGAATTGAAAGGTTTCACAGGGAAGTAAGTAAACTCCATGAAAATTTTATTAATAGCACATCATCCATTGCCGGTATATCCCAAAAACACATGCTGTACATAAATAATACACAATGGGTTAAAGACATTCAGTCAAAAATGTCATGGACATATAATTTTCAAATCGGGGACACTTTTCAGCATAATAGGGATACATCAGTGCTTTTTAATAATCTGAACGCAATACTCCTTGCAATAAAATCCAGGTTGCCGGGAACTCTTTATTTGCCTTTACAGAACCTTCTGTATAAATGCGAGCAACTATCACAGTCAGCTTTTGGAATTACCCTTTTTCATGAGTTGCCCAACATCATTGCCACACTGTTTTTGACTCTCATGGAGTCAATGGGATGCAAGATTGATGTAAATTCTCTTATGAATGAACATATCCCCGAAAATATACTGGCAAACCTCAGAAATGATACAGGCACACAAACAAATATAGATTCGCTCATGCTCGCAATTCAACTGCTGTCAGAGTTTATAACCGATCGCATACAGGCCGGCAGATTCCTCTCCGAAGTTCCTTTAACTAATTTAAAATTTAAAGAATCAATATCAAAGGTTATAATAGCCTATTCATCCCTCATAACCACAGTTATGAAAGAAATTCAACAGTGTTTGAGGAAACTTAATGGAACTTTAACAAAAACATCACAGGCCGAATCAGAACTCGTTGTTTTTCTTACTCTGGGTATTTCAAACCAAATCAACTCCTTCCTCTTCTTCCCGGATTCATCACTCAATCCTCCACGCCGTCTTATATCAGTAAACTGTGATAACATGTCCCTCTTTCATATAAACTATGCAGTTTGCTTGATCCTTCACGAAATTGCACACTACATCCGCCCCCTGGACCGTAAAAAGCGCAATGAATATTTTCTTAAAATGGTATGCGGCCAGGTGACACAAAAAGTTATAAGTTTTATGTTCGGAAATACAAATGCAGTATCTGATGAATGTATGCAGTTGTTCAGCATAATAGTTGAACATATAGAAAATACCCTGTACGAAATTATATGGGTATCTCTTACTGAAGATGAAAAAAACTTAATTTTTATGGAATTCAAGGACAGACTGTACACATTTATTACCAATTCACTTATCAGCATTGATTATGTGGGCTACATTAGTAAAAATAACGGTTTTCAGCCTGTTTTTTCGGAAAATAAACAATTGTGTATATGGAAATCAATGATGGATAATCTTTTTGAGAATATAGCAAATAAATTAAAACAACAGCTGACTTCAGAGCAGAATGGCGAATGTGAAGAAGCAGCCAGATATCTTGCATCTTGTTGGCTTCATGAGGATACCGTTGAAAATCGCAACTGCTTCACTAAAGAATTTATACGCATTTTAGATTCGGGTGAAATGAAAGAAATTATAACTGAAATTGCTGATCGAACAAAGGATTTTTTCTCAGAGGTAATAGCTGATGCATATATGTGCAGTCTTCTTGGACTGAGCAGGGACGAATATCTAAATCTTGTATTTGATTTTTTCAGGTTCTCATATGGCATCCAGTTGAAAGATTTCTTTAAAAACAGCGATAGTTTCAATATTCATGATGCTATTACAATCCAGGCACGTGTATGGATGATTTTAACCGGATTTAACTGCCGACTGGACACAGACATAACCTGTAGTTCATGGCAAATGGTACAAAAACAAAATATAAAAGAAAAGGAAATTGCAGAATCTACATACAAGAAAGTTAAATGCTTCATTAAAGAAATCAGGGGAGAATATTTATTTAAGTACATGGATGAAGTGTTTGATTTCTGTAACAATGAATTATTGAGTGGAAAGTGTTATGAAATATGGAAATTGCGAGAAAATTACCGCAATTTCTGCTCGTCAGACAGTAATGATAAAATCAGCCGACAAGTTCAATTTATTCAATATTACTGGTTAAAAGGACTTAACCAAATGATTAATGACCAAAATAAACAAAAGGGTGTTATATATGAGTACTGCTAAAAATTATGTAACTAAATTCATTAGGAAACTAAGTGATTTTATTGAAGATATATCTACAGATATCGGAGATAACAAAGTCCTCTGGTTCAGAGGCCATACAAATACCAGCTATAAGCTGTTACCAGGCATATACAGGAAATACTTAGAAACACTGGAAGTCAAGTCTGTCGAAAGTGAACTGCTTAGCCATTTTCAAGCACGTAATTATCATCTGATTCCCGGAAGGCTGCCCCAAAATAAAATGGAATGGCTTTGCATGATGCAACATTATAACACTGCAACGCGTCTTCTTGACTGGACCGAGAATGCTTTCACGGCTTTCCTGTTTGCACTTGAGCCTTATTTTACAAAAAAACAGCTTGATCAAAGGATACTCCCGTGTGTATGGGTACTGAATCCTCTAAAATTAAACAAGATAAACGGTATAGATCATATACCAAATATGGCACTGCTGTCCCAGCTTATGCCGGCACAAGCTTCCGACCGATCAAACTTGCAGAAAATAAAAGAAATATTCGTAGAAGGTATTGTTGAGTATAACACCGTACATACTCCTCTGGCCGTATTTTCCCCTTATAACAATGAAAGAATCAGAGCCCAATCAGGTGTATTTACACTATTTCCCTTTTTTAAGTGCAGCGAGATAAAAGAATTTAAGAATAACCATAATGCCAAAAATCGTACAAAATCCTACATAACAAATTATTTTGAAAAGTTTGCCATGGAAGAACACCCGGAATGCGGTAAATTTCTTACAAAGTATGTCCTCCTGCATCCCTTTAAAATTTATACCGAACTAAAAAGGAACGGTTTCAAACAAAGTTCAATCTATCCTGAAATGCAAGTGTTGTCTGAAGAGATTGAAGAATATCTATTAAGAGTTTGAGTCAATTACTGTTGAATACATATACACATATTCCTCTTTTCTGGTATAATCTATTTAAAACAGTTTTACCGGAGGCTTATATTTTACATGAAATTTAAAATTAACTATAATAATGACTGTAAAACCAATTGCAATAATGATTATTACAAACCCAATTATAACAACGAATGCAAATTTAATTTTGATCATAAATATAAACATAGTTTTAATGAATTTACTTTTTTTAAGTCAAGTGTTAAGTTAAATATTAAGTCAAAACTTAACACTTCCAAACTTATACGGAAAGATGTTTTGGAATTTACTTTCCCGATTATTACAGAACAAGTACTTATTATACTGATGGGTGTCGTAAATGCCATTATGGCGAGCCGTATAGGTAATGAAGCTGTTTCCGGGATCGGAATGGTGGACTCTATCAACAATATTTTTATTGCCTTTATTTCAGCTCTGGCTGTTGGAAGCACTGTAGTTGTTGCCCATTATATAGGGCAGGATAATGTAGGGAATGCTAATGAAACAGTAAAACAGGGCTTATTTTCAGGGTTTCTGCTTACACTTACCATTACTTTATTAATATTTATATTCCGCTATAATATTATCAACATACTATATGGTTCGGCAGAACCTTTGGTCAAGGAAAATGCATATGCCTATCTGGATATAACTCTTTTTTCCTACCCTCTTATTGCAATAACCTCAATAACCTGTGGTGTATTAAGAGGGGCCGGTGATACAAAAACACCAATGAAGATTACAATACTGATGAACTTTATCAATATTGTTTTAAGCTACATACTTATATACGGAATTGATATTGGTATATTAGGTATACATATATATTTTCCCGGTTTTAAAGTGAAGGGTGCAGCCCTAGGTATATCCACTGCAAGACTAATCGGTGCCATTTTGTCAATATCTGTTTTGGTGAGAGGTTCCAGGATTATAAAGCTTAAAAAATTACCCCTGCTAAAAATAGATATAAATATCCAAAAATCCATATTTGGGGTTGGTATTCCTGCCAGTGTTGAATCTCTTCTATTCCAAGGTGGAAAACTTATTACCCAAATATTTATTGTAACCATGGGCACATCCTCAATTGCGGCAAACTATGTTGCAGGCTCCATTTTTACTCTTATTAACATTCCGGGAAGTGCCCTTAGCATTGCTGCAACAGCCATGGTAGGACAAAGCATGGGTAGAGGTGAGAAAGAGGAAGCCGGAAATCTTCTTATATACCTTACAAAACTTACAGCTGTTTGCCTTTTTGTTCCATGTGCCCTGTCTTTCCTGCTGGCTCCAGCACTTTCTTCATTGTATAGCCAGGTAGATGAAGTAATAAGCATATCTTCTGACCTTTTGAGGTTAAATGCCGTATTTATGCCTTTAATATGGGGTATTGCCTTCATCATCCCCGCTGGCCTAAAGGGTGCAGGAGACGCAAGGTTTACCATGGTAGTATCCATTATAAGTATGTGGGTTTTCAGGATTACCCTTGGATACCTGCTGGGTATTCCTTTAAAGCTTGGAGTGCGGGGAGTATGGTTAGGCATGTTCGCCGATTGGCTAGTACGATCAATCTTATTTTATTGCCGCCTTAAAAGCGGAAAGTGGAAGGAACATTCTGTTATAAGTTAATTTAATGTAAGTATTTTCAAAGCGGTCTGCATAAATATTAGGGTCAGGCACTTGGTAATTCTCAAAATCTTTCCAATTTGAAAGTGGGACATTTTTTACAACTCCCTCCAACTAATATAATTCTCCCGGACTGACAGCACAATAACCTACCTCCAATCTACCTCCAATATATGATTGTTGAATAACATTCATTTTATACCTCCCGCTATTCAAGTTCAAGTAAAATTCAAGTAAACTTCAAAGAAAGCAGAAGTTAAAGGAAGCAACAGGTAACTCCAATTGACATCTCTACAAATTCCCTCTTCTAAATTCAAAAGGAGTTTTACCAGTATTCCTTTTAAAAACTTTATTAAAAAATTTTATATCCTTATATCCAACCTCTCCTGCAATTTCAATAACTTTTTTATCTGTTTGCGTTAAAAGCCTGCAGGCTTCTTCAACTCTGATTCTTTGGGTATATTCGGATACAGTAAGCCCCGTGTGTTCCTTAAACAGCCTCGAAAAATATGTAGGGCTTAAAAATGCCATCATGGATAGTTCTTCGAGCCTGATATCGTGCATATAATTATCTTTGATGTACTCCATAACTTTTCCAATAATATTTCTTCGTCCCGTTTCTAGATTCTCATTCGGCATTTTCTTTTTTTCAAAAAATCTAAAAATAGTTACCAGAAGTTCAATTACATAAGCCCTTATAATTTCAATATAACCCTTTTCCTGTTTTTCGTATTCATCATGCATTTTTTCAAACAGTTCACTTATTTTTACATCAAAATAATCTATTAGCTTAATATCTTCATAATCCGTATCCATGCACTCATCAGGAAAAAATGAACGGAAGAGAAAACTCCCGGCTACATCAGAAAAGTCGTTACAGTTAACCATGGAATAATCAAGGAATTCAGGCTTGAATATGCAGTTGTATATCAGCATATCTCCAGCAAGATTCCCCAGCGGAATAAATTCATGGGGGGTATTGTAGTTAATTATAAACAGGTTGCCTTTTGAAACCGAGTATTCCTGGTTTCCGACCACATGCTTCCCATATCCGGAGGCTACATAAGCAATTTCAATAAAATCATGGGCATGCCATAAAGTTTTCTCCTTCAGGACAACTCTATTTATAAATACCGTTTCACCATCTCTGAAATACTTTTCTCCCAAAAAACGCGCATATTCCCTTTCTATACTTTCTATATTCAATAAAATCACCCCATATTAATTATAATATAGGCCCAAGAAAATGAGAATGTTTTGATATAACATAATTATTAAAGAATATTCAATATTGGGGGAAATTTAATGAACAACAGGGAAAGAGAAAATGCAACACTATCATTCATTAAGCCGGATGACAGGGGGTCTGTTGAAGAAACCTTTTACCCATGGCCCCTTACCTTGGACAGGTGGAGAAAAGAAGGCTATTTAAACGGTTTGCCAACGAACATATTCAATGAATCCGGCCGCCAACCGCAAAATGCGGACAAATATTTTGGTTGCATGATGACCGAAGGAGTTTATAAATACGAGCAATTCCTTGGATTTGACGGTATTAAAAGGGTTAGCTTTGGCTTGCCTTTTAGAAATTTCGGCACAACAATTATTGAGGAAACTGACGAGTATATAATAAGAAAAGATGATGACGGTTGGGAAAGGAAGTACTTCAAAAACAGCAAGCTTGTAGAAATTGTAAGGCCTGTAGTAACTTGTCCTGAGGACTGGTACAGGCTTAAAGAGCGCGCATTTGGTGAACTGGAAAAGTATTATACCGATGAAAACATACAAAGCAAATACTCCCCTTTCCGGGAAGGGCACCAGAGGGGAGACTACTCAATAAGGATGAATATTACGGGGTTTTTTTGGATGCCGAGGACTCTCCTTGGAATTGAAGAGCACCTTTTTGCTTTCTACGATTACCCGGACATGATAAAAGATATGAATGAATTCTGCCTCGGTGTTTTTCTGGATAAGCTTGGTAAAATCTTGGATATCCTGCCTGCAGATGTCCTATATATAATGGAAGATTTAAGCGGCAGTAACGGTCCAATGCTGTCCCCGGAATTGTTTGATGAATTTATCGGTGCATATTATAAAAGGCTGGTGCCGTTTCTTAAAAGCAAAGGTGTGAGACATGTATTCGTAGATACTGACGGAAATTTTAACAAGCTGATACCTAATTTTATTGAATCGGGAATTGAAGGTTTTTTGCCCATGGATGTGAATGCAGGCATGGACATAGTTGAGGTGAGAAAATACTTCCCAAAATTAAAGTTCATAGGAGCATTCAACAAGCTGTCAATAGCATCCGGAAAAGAGGCAATCGACAGAGAGTTTGAAAGGCTTATGCCTGTTATAAGGCAGGGAGGATACATCCCGGGATGCGACCACCAGGTGGCACCTTCTACCGCTTTTGAGGACTACAAGTATTTTATTATGCGTCTTAAGGAGGTTATGAAGGAGGCATGCAGTGATGTATCTATTACATAAACACATTAACCAACAGTTATGTGAAATATTCTATTACTGCATTTGGGAATCTCTCGGTAATAAGCATTGATACAAAGTGTTTAATTTCATTTGCTAATTCTTTCGAGTACACATCAACCAATAACACCGGTTTATTTTATTATATCCGGACGGTTTATACATATACACCTCTGTCAATTTACAATGCTATATTCTAATAAACTCATAGTGATAAATGTAATTGCATATAATTGATAAAATTATATCTATAATAATTTACTAAAGTAATTGTCTTGTTATATTAATAACTGTTAAAATATAAGTTAATGCTTTTATTTTTTATTAATTTGAGGAGTGAAACCATAAAATGTTGAAAGATATGACAAAAGGTTCAGAAACAAAACATATACTTGTGTTTGCCATACCGATGTTTATAGGAAACATATTTCAGCAGCTTTACAATATGGTTGATGCAGTTGTTGTAGGAAGATTTATTGGAAAGGATGCACTTGCAGCAGTAGGAACCAGCTCCCCTGTTATATTTCTACTGGTTGCCCTGGTAATGGGATTATCCATAGGGGCATCTGTTATCATTTCACAACTTTATGGTGCAGGAGATTTAAAAAAATTAAAGCGTGCAGTATCAACGGCATACATATTTCTTTTAATAAGCGGAGCAATAATTACTTTAATGGGGTTATTATCTTCACGAGGCCTCCTGATACTCTTACAAACGCCTAAAGAGATTTTTAACGATGCAGCGGCATACTTAAATATTTTTTTTAGCGGATTAATATTCACATTTGTTTATAATGCTATATCGGCAATATTGCGAGGGCTTGGCGACTCCAAAACACCGCTATACTTTCTCATTACTTCTTCATTATTAAATGTTGGTCTTGATGTTTTGTTTGTTGCGGTATTCGGAATGGGTGTTGCGGGTGCTGCATGGGCAACTGTTATATCCCAGGGCGTATCTGCCATACTATGTTTAATATATGTATATGCAAGGGTAGAATTACTGAGAATACTTCCTAAAGATATGGTGTTTGATAAGGATTTGTTTATCAAATCCGTAAAGCTCGGTATTCCCGGATCAATTCAACAAACGGTAGTTTCTGTCAGCATGATGGCTCTTCAGGGGCTTGTAAATTCCTATGGAAGTGTAACTATGGCTGCATATACGGCTGCGTCAAGAATTGACTCAATTGCTATGATGCCAATTATGAACCTGGGACTTGCCTCAACAACTTTTACCGCTCAGAATATCGGAGCCGGAGAGTTGAAACGTGTAAGGCGCGGTTACAGGCGCTCACTAGCTATGGTAACTATTTGCTGCATAATAACATCGGCAATTATTTTATCATTTGGTCCAAACCTTATGTCTATTTTTATCGATTCCAAAGAGGTTGAAGTTATTACCCAGGGAAACGATTACATTACAGTCGTATCTTTCTTTTATATACTAATGGGCGTAATGTTCGTCACAAACGGTGTTCTTCGTGGTAGCGGTGATATGATCGTATCAATGGCAAGTACCCTTACCAGCCTTGGAATAAGAATAATAGCTGCCTATATCCTATCATCCGTAGAGACCATAGGGTATAAAGGTATATGGTGGTCAATACCTATAGGTTGGCTTGTAGGAGCAACTATAGCAATTATACGTTATAAAAGCGGAAAATGGGTGGAGAAAAGGGTGGTGAAAAGGCCGACGTTTGAAGCCTCATAACTCTTATTGTGAAGCACATTCTCACCCTTAAAATCTATAGCTCCTGTTTTGAGAAAATTATAACAGATGATACTATACAAATAACTGTCAGCAGTACTGTAATGGTAAGAGATATAGTAATATCCGATATGCCCTTTGTTCCCAAAATCATGTCCACATTCCATGATGAAAGGGCAATTGGAGAATATTTTACAGTTTTAGGTACGGCACCGATTGCAAACATTAATGCCAAAACTCCGAAAGTCAGTACAGCAGGTATATAGAAAGAATTGCCAATTAAACCTGTTAAAGTGGATACAGACAATAAGAATACGACAAACAGCCAGAAGCTGAACATTGAAATCATAAAGTTTTGGGGGTTTTGTCCGGGGAACAGGTATTCAGTATACCCATAGAAAACTATAACAGATACAGCAAAAGCTATTGTCCATAATAATACCGATGCAATAAACTTTGATACTACAAATGTCTTGCGGGATAATCCCTTTGATAATATCAATATTGCAGTCCCCTTTATTTTTTCTTGAGTAATGCTGCCTGAAAACACGAGAATTATAACAATAAGGCTTACCTGCGACATGTTTTTGAAGAATTGAGCATAAGCATCTGCAAATGTAGGTTCAGGCATTTTAATCTCAAATCCTACATCTATGGATTTGAATATTTCCGGCATTAATTTTGCAAGCAGCGGGCTGCTCATCCCAAATAGCAATAGCACAGAAAAAAGTACAATAATCCTATAATTACGCCATTGCTCCATAAGCTCTTTTTTTATAAAAACAATAAAAGTATTTATTTCATTCATCTTATTTATCGCACTCCTCACTATGCTTGCTGTTAATACACTATTATTATTCATTGTCTTATTACTCTCAGAAATATTTGCTCCAAATCAGGTTCAAGAACCTCGAATTTTATTAAAGAAAGATTGTTTTCAGCAAGGATTTTACAAATTTTATTTCCGGTTTTGACTGCATCATGCGTTACAATTCTTATCATGTTATCTTTTATAACAGCACTTGCTACTTCTCCGGTTTTTAGAAGCTCATCTGTAACAATATTGTTTTTATCCGATTCATAAATTTGCACGGCAATAGATTCGCTGGCATAGGTTTCTTTTAAATGAGACAATTTCCCTTCAACAATCAAATTGCCGTTATGCAAAATACCTATACTGTCACAGACTCGTTCCACATCAGCCAGAATATGGGTTGAAAAAACTATGGTGGTTTTATTGCGCAATGTCTTTAAGATGTCCAGGATTTCTTTCCTGCCCGCAAGGGTCCAGGGCAGAGGTCGGCTCATCACATAAAAGCAATTTTGGATCGTTTATAAGTGCCTGTGCAATTCCAAGTCTTTGCTTCATTCCCCTGGAAAACCCTTTTATCCTGCGATTTACACCTTCTAATCCCACAACATGCAAAAGATCATTTATCTTCCTAGCTGTATCAGCCGGTTTCATTCCGCATATCCTTCCACATAGCATTAAATATTCTTTAGGCGTCATAAAGCCGTAGAATTCAGGTACATCGGGCAAAAAACCGATATCTTTGTTAACCGAAGTGTTACCGAAGCGGACCTCCTTACCGCATACCCTGATGTTACCGCTGTCGGGTTTAATCATACCGATGATCATTTTAATTGTTGTTGTTTTACCTGCACCGTTTTGGCCTAAAAACCCAAATACCGTGTTTTGAGCAACTTTCATATTGAGGTTCTTGATAACTTCAAGCTTCCCGAAGCTCTTGTTGAGGTTGTTTATTTCAAGTACATTCATTATTCGTCAGCCTTTCCTATTGTAAAATATAAAATAGGACCAATAATGTTTATAAGTACAACTATTAATACCCACATAACAGTATTTCCAAATCTGAATTTTTTGTTTTTCAGGATGTGGATAAGCGATGCAATTAGTAACGCTAATTGTAAAAATAATATGGGAATAAAAAAAGGCAAATATTCTTTAATTATATTCACAATATATACCCCCTCTGTCTCTTTGCAGTTTTCATACTACTATTATCTCCCTTGATACTACTATTATCTCCCTTTATTTATAGCCTTTATCTTATCCGGATTAAACTTGGGCTTTCTGTCATAAGTCATAAGACCATTTACCTCTTGCTGCACGTCAGTAAGCTGCGTATAGCAAAAGCCACATATATAATCTATCGACATAATGGCATGGGTTATCTTGGCAAAACGTTCTAAAAACTCCTCTTCATCTTTCACCTTTTTGCCGTAACCCCAGCCCTCATCTGATGCAAAGGCTATACCACCATACTCAGTAATGAGTACAGGCTGTCCTTGATAACTATAGCCTTGGGCAAATATGAACCTGCCTGATGGGGTCGCTTTTATCGCCTTGTCTTTATCGGTATAGGCTTTTATGAAATCATCACCATCTGCGCGATAATCATGTATAGTACACAAATCGGTATCGGTATGTTCCCAACCGTCATTAGATATTACCAATCTCGTTGCATCCAAGGAGCGTATCATGTTAACTACAGCTACTGTATGGCACTGTTGCTGCTTATTTACAAATACATTAGGTACACCCCAGGACTCATTAAACGGTGTCCAGGCTATAATGCAAGGATGATTGTAATCCCTGTTTATAATTTCCTGCCATTCCTTCATGTATATATTGGCCGCTCCAGGACTATATTCATAGTAAGAAGCCATCTCTCCCCATATCAGAAGACCCAGCTTATCGCACCAGTATAGGTATATGGGGTCCTCCACTTTCTGGTGCTTACGTACACCGTTGTAGCCAAAGGCTTTGGTCATCTTTATATCATTTATCAAAGCCTCTTCATCCGGAGCTGTAAGGTTTGACTTGGGAAAATAACCCTGGTCCAATATGAGTTTTTGATAGTAAGGGTGATTATTCAGTAGTACTTTACCATCCTTGACCGATACCTTACGCATACCAAAATAACTTGATACATGATCAACTTCATTACCATTCACATCAAATAATGTAAATTCTATGTCATATAGATTAGGATTTTCTGGGCTCCACAGTTTTAGTTCTCTTTCAAAAGCATAGCTTACTGCACTTGTTTCAAACCTGACACAGGGCTGAAAACAACGCGTTGAAATTGAGGAAATAGGTATACCTGCAAAGGATATATCGGTTTTTAAGGTATAACCCGTAGCCTGACAACTAAGCTGCGCTTCAATATGTACCATACCTTTATCTATATCAGGAGTTAAGCGAATGCCCGTTATATTAACTTCGTTTACAGGTTCCAGCCATACCGTTTGCCATATACCTGAGGTGCGGTTATACCAACATCCAAAAGGTTCATTCATCCATGTCTGTTTGCCACGGGCTTGCTGACGATCTGTAGCTATATCATCGGCTTTCACTACTATTTCATCACTGCCATCCCATTTAAGTGCGTAGGTTATATCAAAGCTAAATGGCGTGTGCCCACCTATATGACTACCCATATAAACATCATTGATCCATACTTTGGCATGGTAATCTACAGCACCAAACCGCAGCATTATCCTCCGACCATTCCAACTCTTCGGTACTTGCATTTTGCGCCTATACCATATGTGGTCATGGCGGGATGTATCACCTATGCCACTCATCTCGCTTTCAAAGCAGAAAGGTACTTTAATAACACGGGAGAAGCTATGCTCCTTCTCATACCACCTATTTTTTTCACCTATATCATCGTCATCAAATTCGAACTCCCATAAGCCGTTTAGATTAAGCCAATCCTTCCTGACAAAGTCCGGACGTGGATATTCCGGTCTGGGTACATTTGACATAATAAATTCCTCCTTTTGTAGATTTTTATTTTATCTCGAATAAAACTATATTAATTCTTTTTATTGAAACTTAAGACTTAGCATTAAGATACTCTCTTATAGCAATAACATTTTCAGGAGGAGTATTATAGGGAAGCACGCCGGTACCAACAACAAACTTATCATACCCGTTAATTTTTTGAAGCATGATTTCAAGCTGCCTTATTATCTCCTCCTTAGGTCCCCTTTCCACGAGTTTAGGGTCTATGTTTCCCCTTATGGTCATATTCCTTTCCTTTGCTTTTTCAACAAAATATTTTATGTCTGCTTTGTAATCCGATATTAGCAATGTTGTGCCGGTTTCCAGCATATCGTCCAGAATTGTCAATGTATCTCCGCCGATGACAAGGGGGACATACAATACTCCAAGATTCTTTATATGGGTTATAAGCTCCTTTTCATAAGGCGCTACAAAATTCCTATAAATTCCGGGAGATACCAAGGGAGGCGCAGCCCATGATTCAAATAAAGTTACTCCGAGCCCCCTTTTAATTATCTCTTTGCAATATTCTTTTTGGAAGGCCAAGATTTTTTCAAGTAAAAGATGCACTGTTTCTTCATTATCAATACAATCCGTTATAAGCTTTTCAAAACCCGTAAGTTCGGCACAAATAGAAAATGGTCCCGATATACCTATACTTACATTCACATAACTCCCTATCCTCTTCTTTACTCTTTCAGCAGCATTAAGAACCATTCCAATACGGCCTTTTTCAGTAGAAAAGGTTATTGCTTCCATATGGTATTCTTCCGAAAATGGGTGAAATATTACTCCAGGTATGGAATTATCCTCATGAAACTTTACCTCGCATCCCAAAGCCTCAGCTTCTATGTTATATACATCAATTCCCACAGTAACAGCATCATGTTTATATAATAAATAAGACTGGACCTGGGCTTCTTCCAATAACTCTTCACTTAGCGCTGTTTCACTGGGCGTCCTGTTTATTATTCTAGCACTGTGTTCGAATATTGTCGGAATAAAAGGTATCTTTCTACTTGTATGCACAAAACTGCCTCCTTCACTTCAATCTCACAACAACTGCCTATATTCTGTCGGCGATACGCCGAAGAATTTTTTGAAGGTCCTTGCAAAATGACCTACATCCTTATAGCTGAGCATATTCGCTATTTCATAAACTTTATTATTGCTGTTTCTTAAAAGAAGTTTTGCTTCGCTCATTTTTACCTTTATCACATATTCAACAAACGGCTCTCCCGTTTCCTGTTTGAAAATTTTACTCAAATAATTGGGATGTATCATTAAGTAATCAGCAACTTTCATTAAAGTAATATCGTTATATATATTCTTACTAATATATTCAATTGCCAGTTTGACTAAAAACCCGTTATGGCTCTTATTTTTTTCTCTTAATTCTTCAGCTGCCTCATCAAAACATTTAATAATATAATCTTCTAATTCATTGATGGTCTGTAAATTTTGAAGTGTGTTTATTAGACCTCCTTCATTGTCAAATAGCATGTTAATATTTATATCCAATACAAACATAATTTTCATAATGAAAAAGGATACAAGAAATATAAGATGGTCCTTCTCCTGTATATTGCTTTTAATTGATTCATGTAATGCTTCAGTAATTTCCTTTAAAATTATTACCATACTTTCCCTGTTATCTGACTTTATGGCCAATATCAAATCATCTTCACAGTTTTTAAGAGTATCAAGAAATTTATTTTTTGCAGCTTTTTCTTTTAGGTTTGCATATACAGATTCTACAGGAATAACCAAATTTTTGCCAAGGATCATTTTATATTCAATAGCATCTAATGCTTCTTTATATGATACAGAAATTTTATCTTTGTTTTTATAAATGTTTCCAATCCCTATAGTCACTGATATTCCAATAGTGCTATTTACCCGTCCAATAATAGTTTCACACTTCTTTTTTAAAATATTTCGAGAGATATTTTCCCCACAAATAAGAAGTCCAATCCTATCATCAAGGTTAAATGTATAAGACTTACAGCCATTTCCCATAACAGCTTCGGAAATGCTCATAACCGCAGCTTTATACAAGCTCTCATCATAAACATCCAATTCACTTGCATAGTCCGGACGCACTTCAGGTTCTAATACACAAATAACATATTGGGGGCCACTTAAGTTTATATTTAGAAATTTAGACTTTTTCTCAATTTCAGCAGGATTTATTTTTTTCCCACTAACCAGCTGAGTAAAAAAGTTGTCCCTCAATATGGAAATATTTTCTTCTAACCTTTTTTGTATGTCCTCATCCCGCTTAACTTTTTCCAGTTGCTCTTCAATTAGTCTTTTTGCTTCTAACACTTTTGTCAAAAGTTCATTATGGTCAATAGGTTTTAATATATAGCAAAAAGCATTAAGACTTACTGCGGTCTGAGCATAGTGGAAATCTTTATAACCACTTATTAGTATGACTTTGATATTAGAATATTTTTTATTAATAACATCAAGAAGTTCCAACCCATCCATATCAGACATTCGAATATCGGTAATTACAATATTTGGAGTATATTTCTCTATCATATCCAAAGCTTCATATCCACTCCCTGCAATACCGCAAATATTCACACCTACTTCTTCCCAATTAATTCCGTTTTTTATACCTTCTCTAATATGATACTCATCGTCAACAACCAGCATGTTGATCATTCCAAATTCCCTCCCTCTGATATTTCTTCAAGAACCGGTTCTTTTATTACAGGCACTCTCAATAAAACCCTTGTACCTTTATTTAAACTGCTTTCTATGCTAATTCCATAATTGTCCCCATATAAAAGTTTTATACGCTTTTGAACATTTCTCAACCCTGAATCACTTACAACATTCTGTGAATTTATATTGGCAAGAATTAACTGCAATTTTTCCTCGTTCATTCCCCTTCCGTTATCTTCAATGATAAAACAAACGTCATCCTTTTCACTATAACCTGTAATCTTTATTAAACCACCCGGGCTTCCCTCATCGATTCCATGTATTACAGCATTTTCAACAATTGTCTGTACTATTAAGTTTAATATAAAGTAATCTTCTATTTCCGGTCTAAGATTAATTTCATAGGAAAAGCTTTCACCGAAACGTATCTTTTGTATATCCAAATAACAGCGGACGCCATAAATCATATCCCTGATTTTTATTAAATCTTTCCCCTCGTTAAATGTAATTCTATACATATTCGAAAGAGAAATAACTATTTTGGATATGCTGTCAATATTATTTACCTTCGCAATCCAGTTAACAATTTCTAACGTGTTATATAAAAAATGGGGGTTTATTTGTTTTTGTAATGCCTTGACTTCCATTTCCGTACGTATGAGTTTTTGTTCATACAGCTCCTCTATTAATTTCTTAATTCTATCTACCATTTGGTTATAGCTTTTATATAAGTACCCGAATTCATCTTTTCTTTTTTCATTGATTTTGCTGTCAAAATCGCCCCTTTCCGCCATTTGCATATATTTAGTTAACTTTGTGACAGGCTTGTCTACATATTCTATAACTAGCTTCAAAACAAAGTAAATGAAAAAAAACGCAATTAAACTTACCAAAAAAAACACAAAAATCCTAAGCCTTTTTTGTTCCTCCAATAGTTCCTTTTCTGGTATTAGTACAAGAAGCCCACCGTTTATAACTTCATTTTTCTCGAATACAACCTGGTATGTGTTTTTATTGTCAAGCTTTAACTTCAAAAACCGCTGATTTTCTATGTTCTCAGCATTTATACCGATTATTTCGTCAAAAGTTTTATCGAGCATATTCCTGTCCTCTGCTACAAGTATTTTATTGTTGCTTACTATATATGCGGTTGTGCCAGGCGTAACTTTTATACTGCTCATTATTTTAAGTATATCACTCTCTCTAAAATGGATACTTACATATGCCGGTGTTTCAATATTTTTGTTGATCTTATCAGCTCTTATAATGAAAGTTAATAAACTGTTTCTGGGGGTATTCGATATGTTATTAAACTCCTCATCGCTATACTTGTTGATCCACCCGTATTTTCCCTCCATATTAAATACAATTTTTGCCCATAATGTGTTTTTCATGTTTTGATAAGTATACATACCATATTTTGAAGTTATCAGGTATTGTATACAATCAATATAAACAAATATTGTATCAATTTCGCTGTTTATTTCTGCTTGGTACATAATATTTTTATATAAATTATCGATAGTAGTATAAAAGCTGTAACTGTCTTTAGAATATACTGCTCTAGAAAGATCTACTAGACTTTGATTTACAGATATTGAAAATCCTATATCTTTTGCCTTTTTAAACAAAAAATTTAAATAACGGTTAGTCTGCTCAACAGTCCGTAATAGCGAAGTGTTTGTTTTATTTTTAATTATCCTTGCTGCCATAACGCTATTAAATAAAGAAAAAGTAATAATAAATAGAAAACATAAAAATATGGTAATTATCATTTTTACCTTTAAGCTATGAATATTTATATTCTTAGGAATCTTATCACTCCACATTTCGTGCCTCTCTTCAAGATAATCTTAAATTTAAAATTAACTTAGTATTTTATATATTTCATTAATTTTATTATATATTATTGAATATAATATGTAAATAATATTAAAAAACATATATGACTTGCAGCAATTTTTTATACTTGACTGCAAGCCATATATGTTTAATTACAATAGTTTATAATTTGCAATTTTTATTTATTTGTTAGTTTTTTCTATTTACTGGGCTTTATAGTTTTTATGATGCACACAATTTTAATATTGCTGGTCAGGTTTTTGACCAATTGCTGCATTAGCTTCTTCTAGTACCTTATCAGCACCTAAAGCTTTCATCTGTGATACATAATTCTTTACCGCGTCTTCAGGTTTTACTTCACCTATAATTGCTTTTGTTATTGCTTCGTTAAATAATTTATTAATATCACCGGACAATTCAGTATATTTTTTAGAAATTAGTGCATCGTTTGGGCAATCAAATATTAACTTCTTTTCATACCCAATTTTGTCAAGTTCAAGTCTTTTAGCTATGTTTTGTTCTGCACGAGCTTTTTCCTCAGGTGTACCGTCAGGTATAATTTTATATTTACTGGAATCGTATTTTGGAATTTCGCTAACTATCCCCGGCTGTGCATAAAATTGGCCTGTCTTGGGATCTTTTAAAGTATAGACGGTGTTTCCTTCTATCCTGAAGGTCTTGTCAGGTATACCGAGCCTTCCCATAAAGTGGTATTCGGGGTTATTGCCAAAGAAAAGATTTACAAAAGCATTTACTACTTCTTTTGGTTGTTTGGTACCTTTAACTAATACATAAGGAGCCCCTCCAACAACCCTTTGATTCAGATTCTCTGTGACTCTGCCTTTAAGCCCCGGTATTTCTACTACCTTAGCATCTGGATAATTCTTTTGGATTGTCGGCTCTGAACCAATACCAAACATTACCCAGTAAAATGTACTTCCATATTTACCTGACCAGAATTTTTCTCTCATGTTGCTTCCCTTGTTGGTAAATAATTCTTTGTCCAAATAACCATTTTTATACATATTATTTAAATAAGTCAATGCTGCAACCATGTTGTCAGTGCTGAGCATACTGTCACGCCACCTGTTATAATTTGGATCCCAAGCAATACTATTTCCTCCGACATTATTTAACCTTGCTCCGAATGCCTGGAAAATATCCTGTAAATTCCATGTGCCTGAAGAAACAAGTCCTACTGTATCATTTTGTCCGTTTCCATCAGGATCTTTTTCTGTAAATGCCTTTGCTGCTTCATACAAATCATCTACTGTTTCGGGAACTTTAAGGCCGAGTTTGTCTAACCAGTCTTTTCGAATGGCCCTGGTAAAATAGCTTCCGGAGTAACCCATTGGAACTGCCCAAATTTTCCCGTCAAATTTAAAAAGATTCCTGAAACCTTCAGGCATAGAGTTCCATGTCGGGTTATCTTTGAGATACTCATCAAGAGGTTCAATTGTTTCATCCTCTATCATTTTTAGAACGTCAGCCGGTGTAAATACATTAACCATTCCTTTTAATTCGCCTGCCGCAAGTGATAGATATACCTTTTCCATGAATTCATTCCTCGGGGGTGAATTTACTTTTGTATTTACACCTGTTTTTTCGGTAAATACTTTTGGCCATTCTTCTTTCAGGTCAGGGTTGTCAGATGCATCACCAAAATATAGACATCTTGTGATTTCCAGAAGATCAGGCTTACCTACTCCTTCTTCCTTGATAGTGCCAGTTTCTTTGGTTTGATCAGTTTTTTTAGTGTCAGTGCTTTTTTCTGCTGTTTTGCACCCTGCAAATACTGTCACTAACATAAATAAGCATATTGCAAGTGCAAAAAATTTTTTTACTGTTTTTGACATATCATTCACTCCTTTTTTTTTATTTTTTTAGTGTTTTAACACTAAATATTTAATTTTATAATCCTTGAATTTTGGTATTACCCTTTAATCGAACCAATCATTATACCTTTAGCAAAGTGTTTTTGCAAATAAGGATATATTAAAATAATAGGCAACATTGATATTATTATCATTGCGGATGATATTCCCTCTGTATTTAAACTCTTCCTGATTGTATCCTCACCCGTTTGAATTAGCATGCTTTCAATTTGCCTCTGCATCTCCTGCTGGACTATTATCATCTCTCTTAATTTTACCGGGAAAGTATACTTTTTAGGATCATTTATAAACAATATTGCACTGAAAAAAGTATTCCAGTAACCAACAGCAGTAAATAAAGATATTGCAGCTAATACGGGAGTAGAAAGTGGAAGAATAATTTTCCAAAATATTGTAAATTCTTGTGCTCCGTCTATCATCGCCGATTCGCTTAAACTAGGATGTATGCTGAAATAATAATTACGTATAAGAAGCATATTCCAGCCACTAATACATGCAGGTATAATTAATACAGCTATTTTATTCATTAAACCTAAATATTTAATTAATAAATAATACGGTATTAGACCTCCACCAAACATCATTGGTATTATTATCATATATATAAAAATTTTGTTACCAGGAAGATCTCTTTTTGACAATGTATAGGCACCCATCGATTCTAAAAATATTGACAGGGCAGTACCTACAACAGTAATAAAAGCAGAATTTAAAAATGGCCGGTATATTCCTCTATCGTTCAGAATAATTCTGTAATAAAACAACGAAAACTGTTTTGGTATTAAACTCAATGACAACTCTCCCGAACTACCTACATCAAATGATTTTTTCAGAACATACAAAACAGGAACAAGCATTAATATACAAAATGCCACAAAAAATATATAAATCGCTATATTGAATATCCTTTCACTTACAGTTGGTTTCATAATAAATTGTCCTCTCCTCATTTTTATTAAAGTATACTCCTGTTATCTTCTGTTAGCTTTTTACTTAAAAAATTTGAAAGAAGTACCAAAGCTAACGATATGGTTGCTTTAAATAGTCCCATCGCTGTTGCCAGGGGATACCTTGCTTGAACAACACCCATACTGTAAATATAAGTATCTAAAACTTCCGCTGTAGATTCAATCATAGGATTTTTAAGTACATATATTGGTTCAAACAAGTTCAATACTCCTGTAAAAGAAAGAACAAATATAACTAATACCGTGTATTTAATACCGGGTAATGTAATATGCCACGACTGTTGAAGTCTTGTCGCACCATCAATAGAAGCCGATTCATATAATTCGGGATCTATACCTGCTATAGCGGCCAAATATATGATGGAACTATATCCAATACCTTTCCATATCCTAATAAACGTAAACAGCGCCGGAAACATTGAAGCTTTTGATAAGAAGTATACAGGCTCGCCCCCAAGTGCTTTAATAATATAATTCACATACCCCGTACTTGGAGAAAGTAACGTTATCCACATTCCTGATACTACAACCCAGGATATAAAGTTTGGAAGTGTGCTTATTGTCTGTATAAATTTTTTAAAATATTTGTGTCTTAATTCATTTAACAGTAAAGCAAGTATTATCGGAGCTGGAAAACCAAATATATAATTATAAATTACAAAAACCCAAGTGTTAAAAAATGATTGCCAAAAAAACTTTAAGTTAAATATAAACTTAAAGTTGTCAAAACCTACCCAACCCTTAAAACCTGAAACTTTAAAATCAGCAAATGCAATTGCGATTCCAGGCATAGGTACATATGCAAATATTATATACCATACTACAACAGGAAGTATCATAAGGTATAATGTTATATTTCTTTTTGAAAATATTCTTTTCTTTTTTTGTATTCCTGCGGTTTTGAGATTGTCAACTGCTTCCATTAACCTTACCCACACCTTTCATAGTTCATAGGTAGTAAAAAACAAGAATCTAACCACTATTTTATTTGAATTATGAAGAATCATAAACGGTTATAATAGTTAAAATCGCAAATTTATAAAATGCATTATTATAATATCAAATTAACAAGATAATTCAATATGAATAATTTAATATATTATATGAATAATTTAATATATTATAGTTTTTTTAATACAATGATGTGAATTAATTACTTGATACAAATTCTGCGGTCAAAATTTGTATAATCCGTAAAATAGATTGTATAATCACTCTTGCTTTGCGGTTCACTTCCTCGCATATCCGTAGTATACGTGTGCTTTCCGAAGCCAGGTCCTACCGTTATTATATCTGCACCTTTTCTTACCTGCACATATCCCGATTTTACCACAATACTCTGTCCTGGCTCTCCCATTACGGCAAAACTTTCTCCTTGAACCATAGAATAGGATGAAAAGCATAATTCCAGTTTTACAGGAACGCGGTCACACCCATCAGTAACAACATGTATATTAAGGCCATTTTCATCCTCTGCTATGTAAACATTAAAAACCAAATCTAATATATTAACCAGCTGCCTTTTGTTATGGTCCATTTTACGCCAATCAGAAGTAGGCGGGGCTTCTTCAAAAGGCATTCTGTAATAACCCTGTGTTTTAAAACTCAACTTGTAACCATCCGATGTTTTCAATATCTCCTGTGCCTTGAATTGGGCTTTCGCAAAAAACGAGGCACACATTTTCATATAGCATTTGAGGCTGCCCTTTTGAAAAAACAGAAAATTACTACTGTCTTTTAAAATAGTGTAGCTTGTACTTCCTTTTCTTACCCGTACAATTCCTGATTTTTCGTAATACTTGTGATAATTCTCCGGAATTGGGAGCTTTTCAATCTCAAATTCCTTCAGTTCTTCTTTAAGCATATACAAATATAATACGTTGGGAACACCCTTTGACCATTTGATACTGTTCTTAAAAATGTAATCTGCCATAGCAGCATATTTCCCGTCTTTAAATTTATATGCCATATAAAGGTAAAGATGGTAGTAAGGTGTAGGATAAAATACCTGGGCAGTACTTCCTTCACCCTTGTCCTGACGTGTAGAATTTTGAGTAAATATTGACCCGTCAGGTTCTATATAAGTAAACATCATATCAAGATTACGCTTTACATGCTCCAGTAAATCCTCACGTTTCATCTCTTCAGAAAGGATAATCAGAGCGTTGTCATTTATAGCATTATAAATACCTGTGGACCTTTCTGTATACTCGCCATATTCATCACAGTCAATACCCTCATTCAAATATCTCTTTGCCATTTCCTCAAAAGGCTTCTCTCCCGTAATGTTATAAGCCATCATTAATGCAGCAGCTATAACCCATCTGTGGTTTGGGGTATGAAATCCTCCTCCAACCATTCCATAACCGCATTTTTTGATTATACCATAAAGTTCAGACCTTATTCTCTCACTTCTTTCATTAAAGTTGTATTTTTCTGCAAGCTTGTATGCATTAGCCAGGCTCTGTGTAATAAACCCCGCATCCGGTGAAGAATAAAAGTTCGTCGTAAGAAGGTCAAAAGTCCCGTCGGGCCTTTGTACCCTTTTAATGTAATCCAAAACTGTTATAATAGTATTGTATAATCTCTCCTCCCGGTAGAACCTTGAATCCTTGTTTAAGTAAAGGGGTATAAGGGTTAGCAAGGACCCTGTTGCGCTTCCAGGATGTACCATATTATCGATGTAGTTAATAAACCCTCCATAATCAAAAGAATTCTTATCGCTTACAAGGTTTGCAAGCAATGGTTCCAAATTTGCTTCAACCTCGTTTAGTATAACTTCGTAATGCCCTTTCATCTAAACATCTCCTTTTTATTGAATTTATCCATTTATATTTTTTATATGTGCAGATCAATTTAGGTCTATTTTTTAGGTCTATTTTCTTCTCCTGTCCATACCCTCCATTTATGGTTGGTTGCATTGGCAACATCCGTGCCGAACTTATATGTTGTGAAATCCGGAGTACGATATAACCCTTTACCGGCAAATTCAATACCGGAGCCATTAATAAAACCGTATTTCACTTTATTGTCCAACTCATCTATGTATGAAAAGTCTGCATCTGTAACAACCTTTTCATAGTTAATCTTTCCACTTTCCCAAGTATACCTGGGATACTCATTTTCATCAGCCATAATCCCCTTTTCCAAATCGAGCTTGTAAGTAAGGTAAACTGTGCTTTTCCCTCTGTAAGTTAAGAGGATGGCATCTTTATTTTCTGAAATCCATTCTACTACTGCTTTCCCGGTTATTTTACCCATATCCGCAGAGGTTTCATGTGGTGTCAGTACTGTTACAAAGCAATCTGTTTCTCTTTCTTTATATTCTCTCGAATTATACTGCGAAATCATAACACCATTGCCGTAATGCCTTTTTATAGTATTAAATTCTACTTTTTTATCTCTGCCGTTATCAAGGAACTCAATACAAAGTGAAAAATTATCTTTATTTCTAATTGGATTTATATCACCCGGATACCTATAGATGTACGGAATACACGTATCAAAAGCGTTCTCTCTTTGCTCCAGAATTTTTCCGGTGTGCCACAAATTAGCAACTGTCATATCACCTTTAAATTTTGAATATATCCAATCTATCACAATAAACACATCTTCATTTTCCAAGTATGTAATTATTCTATCCCAAATTAAATGGGGCAAGGTGTTATACAATCTTGTCCTGCTTATGCAAAGCCTTCCAAAGTCCTGGAAGTGCAGTTTTTCCGTAACCACCTTCTTGTAATAACCTTCATCATGTACGAAATCATACAGGCTTGTACTCTCATTTTTCAGTCCCTCTCTGAAAACCAGCCGGTTATGATAAATATCTGCCCTATATTTGCCGTTTGGCAGGTTTTCACGGTATCCACCGTCATTTAATAGTATATTCTTATCTTTTACTAAAAACACTATAGAGTTTTCATCACTATGACCATGATGCATTTTTTCAGCACGAACTGAAAGGGTAGTCCTGAGATATTTCCTAGGTATATACCCATAGTATCCTTCATCACGATAATTTAGTAAAAGGTAAGTTGACGAGTCGTCCCAGCCATTTCTAAACGCAATCTTCTTCCCTACTAATTCTTCCAATACTTCCCCGCTTTTCCAATCAGGTTTTGCCGGTTTAACCGTATCATCAGCCCATTGGTAAGCATAAGCAAGGTAATTTGCAATACCAGATGAATATTCATTACTATTATTTTGTGATAATCCAAACTCCCATATTTTTTGAGCCGCGTATTTCATGTAACCGCAGTTATATACACTGGCACCTTTTTCAAGACAAGCTAACCATATGTACCAATTAGAATTGAAATGAGAATCTCCAAAATCCGGAATCTGTCCGTAAGAAGTTAACAAGCGGGTAATATAATCAAAATAGTACCTGGTCTGGGGCATACTGAAATATTCATGTTCTTTATTAATCAGTTCTGCATAATGTATCGAAGCAATAAACCATAAAGCAATGTATAATTCGGCATCTTCTATAGACCACTTTCCCCAGGTTTCTTCTGCAAGATAATCCGCCAGTTTCTGCCATTCTTCAGTGTCCTGATTTTTGCCTAACGCTTTCACTGCTAAAGCCAAAGACCATACCCTCAACATTGAACGGTTATGGGCACCCCATTCAGGAAAATGAAATATGGGATTTATAGAACTTTTAATGGAGTTTTCTATCTGAAGTTTTTCATAGTTGTTTAAAATTCCGCTTTTTCTGATATATAAATATCCATAAATATATGGTTGAAGAGAAAATGCAGGTTCAACTGACGGAAGGCCTTTTTGGTATTCGGGGTGCTGTTTTATTTTTTCTTCAGGGTATATCTTTTTTAATCCTTCCACCTCAAGAAGGCATTTCTTTGCCCAGATGGCGTGTTCTTCCTTACCATTTAGAGAATACATAAATCCTTCAATGTGGGCCTGTATGGGAATATGAGCCGGAGAACAGTATCCAAAAACATAATTTGGGTCAAAGTTATTTTTCCATTTTTCAAGATCCTCATTATATCTTGTTCTACCTTGCTCAACAGCTTTTTCAATATAATTAAGGTACTGTTTCTTTGTTGCCATACCCAACACTCCTATAATAAAAATAATTATGTCCATTGATAATTATAATTGATTTTATATCTAAACTACAATATGAGTATCTTAACTTTTTCTGTGTTTTTTTAATTTGTTGTTTGAACGAAGCAAACGCAAAAAGGTATGTAAAAGTTATATAAAAAGTGTTATACTGTTTTTGTAATAGTGAAAGGAGGGGCGAATATGACGCCAAAAGAAAGGGCAGTGGCAGCTCTAACACTAAATGTTCCGGATATGGTACCTACATTTGAATTAGAGTTTCAGCTTGAAGAAGAAATGTTCGGCAGACGGTTTTTGAGGCAGGATGACCTTAAAGATACATCTCCAAAAGAGAGGGAAAAACTATTAAAAGAAAATGCCGAATATATGGTTGAAGTATATGAGAATCTTGAATATTCTATAATACCTGTACACTATTTTGATTTTGAAGGTATAAAAGATACTGCCCGGTATATACGTAAATTAGTTGGTGACAAATTTATGCTTACAACCCATGGTGACGGCACTTTTGCCCTACCCGACGGCAACGAAATGTATGATTTCGCCTATGCTATTGCAGATGACCCTGAAGGATTGAAAGCCAGGGCAGAAAAGATGGCAAGAGATGCAATTGCACGGAATAAACAACTTGCAGAAGCAGGGTTCGACTGTCTCATTCTGTGTGCCGATTATTGCTACAATTCGGGTCCTTTTCTCTCGCCTGAAATGTTCGGCGAATATATACAGCCTTACCTTTATAAAATAATTGATGAGGCAAGGAAAGATGGGCTTTACACAATTAAACATACTGACGGAAATATTATGCCAATCTTGGACCAATTAGTAGAATGCAGGCCTCACGCCATACATTCCCTTGATCCAATGGCGAAGGTAGATATAAAAGAGGTAAAGAGGCTGGTTGGAGGTAAAGTCTGTCTCTGTGGCAATGTTAACTGCGCCCTTATGCAGACAGGGACAGATGAAGAGGTTATCAAAAGTGCTGAATACTGCCTTACTTATGGTAAGCCCGGAGGAGGTTATATTTTTTCTACCAGTAATGTACCTTTCAAAGGATTGCCTCCCGAGAGGTATAAACTGATACTTGACGTTTGGAGAAGAATGCGCAAATATTAGTTATACAGTTATACCGGCGATTCTTTATCCAGCTTGTTATGTTTGAACGTCCTCTTCTTACTTGCATAATCTTCAACGATATGTCCATTACCTATTAGCTTATATTTATATATTACCATGCCTTCAAGACCTACAGGTCCTCTAGCATGGATTTTGTTTGTACTTATTCCCACTTCTGCACCAAAGCCATAGCGGAACCCGTCACTAAAACGAGTTGAGCAGTTCCAGAATACGTTACCGGAATCAACCAATCCCATAAACAGGGAAGCAGCTTCTTTGCTCCTTGTAATGATTGAATCGGTATGTCCCGAACCATAAGTGTTAATGTGAGTAATTGCTTCGTGAATATCTTTGACAACCCTAATAGATAATTTATAGTCTAAATACTCTGTTTTCCAGTCATCTTCGCTTGCTTCGCCCACAGGTATTACAGCCCTGGTTTTATCACACCCTACCAGTGTTACTCCCTTTTTATCCAACTCATATTTTAATGCAGGTAAAAACTTAGCTGCTATTTTTTCATGTACCAAAAGGGTTTCTGTAGCATTGCATACAGCTACATATTGCGTTTTGGAATCAACAACTATTTTAATAGCCATATTCAAATCTGCATCTTCATGTACGTAGCAGTGGCAAATGCCGTCAGCATGTCCTAATACCGGGATCCTGGAATTATCCATTATATAGCGGACAAATTCGTTGGAACCCCGGGGTATAATTAAATCTATATATTCGTCCAATTTTAACATTTCGCTTACATCAGCCCTGGTCTCCAACAGTTGAATCCAACCTTCGGCTACACCTGCCTCTTTTGTTGCCCTGGAAATAATTTCTGTGAGTATGCGGTTAGTTTCTTTTGCTTCTGATCCGCCCTTTAACAAAACGCTGTTGCCGCTTTTTAGGCATAAAGTTGATATTTGTACTAATGCGTCCGGCCTGGACTCAAAAATAACCCCTATAACACCTATAGGGCAGCTCACTTTATATAATTCAAGCCCTTCATCCAATTGGTTAGCCATAAGAGTCTTACCAACAGGATCTTCCAACTTTATCAAACTGTAAATCCCGTCAATTACATCATCTATTTTTTTTTCATCAAAATTCAGCCGTTTCAATAACGGTGCAGAAATGTTCTCTTTGCTGCTTCTTTCCAAATCCAATTTGTTTATCCTGATTATATCCTCTTTTCTGTCCAGTAATGCTTCAGCTATTGCTTTTAAAGCCTTATTCTTCAATCCTGTATCACAAGCTGCCAGCTTAATTGACGCTTCCCTCGCCCTATAAGCCATTTCAGCTATTTTCATAGCATTCTCCCCTTTATTTTCATCACTTATTTGACGCTGTCATTATATCTTTTGTTAAATACTATTCTAATATTTTTTTTGAACATAATCAATTTGTTTCTCGAAACAGGGCGCATTTAATAAACGATTTTATTCTGTAAACTTACCTGTTTGACTTTTCATGCTCAAGCAGCCACTTTTTTCTCCACAATCCTCCTCCATAACCTGTAAGATTTCCATCACTGCCTATAACACGGTGGCAAGGAACTATAATACTTATAGGGTTCCTATTATTTGCATTACCTACGGCCCTGGCTGCCTTTTTGTTTCCTATCTTTTCAGCTATTTTGCCATAACTGACAGTCTCTCCATAGGGAATTTCTGTCAAGGCAGACCATACTTTTTTTTGAAAGTCAGTCCCGTTAAGTTTAATATCTAACGTAAAGTTCTTGCGTTTTCCTGCAAAATACTCATGGAGCTGTTTTATACATTCTTCTGCATATGCTATACATGAATTTTCATATGTGTTTATATATGAGTTAATGTCATCAATAAAATTTACCGATAAAATGTTTTTATCAGTACATACTATCTCAATTATTCCTATTGGAGATTGGTAATAGGTTTTATATACTGGTTCCAAGTACATCACACCCTTTTAAATTAGAATTTTGAAAATCGCAAAATTATTCTAGTAATACAGTGCTTATTGTGGTATAAATATATAGTACAGGCAATTAGATTTGAAATCAAGTCAGAAAGAGGGTAATTATGAAATACAGGTCCTATGGTAAAACAGGTGAAAAGCTATCTATAATTGGTTTTGGCGGAATTATAGTAATGAATGAGTCACAGCAGGATGCAAACAATTTTGTTGCTGAGGCAATTGAAAAAGGAGTAAATTATTTTGATGTTGCTCCAAGCTATGGCAATGCAGAAGAGCGTTTGGGACCAGCGCTTGTTGGGAAAAGAAACAGTATTTTTCTAGCCTGCAAAACCGAAAAACGCAGTAAACAAGAAGCTGAAGAAGCACTATATGGGTCACTAAAGAGACTTAAAACAGACTATTTTGATCTATACCAGTTGCATAGTGTATCAACAATGGAAGATGCTAAAAAAGTATTGGAGCCAGATGGAGCGCTTGAGACTTTAGTAAAAGCAAGGGATAAGGGATTAATAAGGCATATAGGTTTTTCCACACATTCAGAGGAAACAGCAATAGAATTAATGGACCAATTTGATTTTGAATCTGTACTTTTCCCCCTTAACTGGGTAAATATGTTTCACAGTGGTTTCGGCGAAAAAATAATAGAAAAGGCCCTTAAGAAAGAGATTACCATGCTGGCTTTGAAAGGAATGGCTAAAACCTTGTGGAAAGAACGTAATGAGCGGAAATATGAAAAGTGTTGGTACGAACCCATTGACGATGAAGAATTAGCAAAACTTGCCATAAGGTATACACTTTCAAAGCCAATAACATCTGCAATTACTCCCGGATATATGAAGTTTTTAAGGTGGGCCATAGATGCGGCACAAGATTTCAAACCTTTATCAAAAGAAGAAGAAAAAGAATTATCTATTATGAGTAAAAATATAACACCTGTTTTTTCATAATTATTCATAATTATTCGGAATTATTTGTAATTTATTGGTATATTTAGTTTGTTATTGACATTTTTGTATTTTATGTTATACTTAAAGAGCAGCTTGTTATTATATGACCTTGTATGTGGATGAAGCTGAATTAAATTTGTTTTCAATATTGAATAAAGTAGCGAGAGGTGCGCAATTATGAGTAATGAAGAGAAAATGTTAAATATTCTATTAACAATGCAGGCTGATATGGATAGTATAAAGTCTGATGTGTCTTCCTTGAAGGATGGTCAAATCCGCCTTGAAGAAAAGCTTGTTTCTGTTGAAGAAAGACTTGGTTCTGTAGAGGGAAGACTTGAGTCCGTGGAGGGAAGACTTGAGTCTGTTGAAAAAAGACTTGACTCCGTTGAAGAAAAGCTCAATTCTATTTATGAGCAAACAGCTATACTTACCGAGTTCCGAACCGAAGTACTGCAAAAATTTGAAGAGATTGATAATACCCTGAGATCAGTTGCAGAAATAACCGGTTCCCACGAAATTCAGCTTCGTAATATTCGGAGAATGGTAATTTGACAAATAATAAAGCCTTTTATTCCGAGTAATGTACGGGACAAAAGGCTTCTCTTCATCTTTTTTGGTTTTATTGAAGTTTTTCTTACCTTATATTTAATATTTATCTTGCTGCTTTACTCTCCGTCCATATTCTGTCATATTCCTTTACGACATCTGAAAGTGCTTCAAATACTTCACAGTTCCTTAAATCTTCATCTGTAGGGTAAGCCGTCCTGTCATTGAGCACTTCGGGGTCAAGCATTTTCTTTGCTTCTGTATGAGGGGTAGAATATCCTATATAATCAGTATTTCTAAAAGCAATATCCGGTTCACACATGAAATTAATGAACTGCTCCGCTTCCTTTTTATTTTTGCTTCCTTTAAGGATTACCATAGCATCAAACCATAAATTGCTCCCCTCTTTTGGAATTACATACTCTAAATCCGGATTTTCTCTCTTCATAAAAACGGCGTCTCCTGACCAAACTACTGCTAATGCAGCCTGGCCTGCTATCATGCTGTCTTTAATGTCATCGCCCATGTAAGACAACACCAGAGGTTTTTGCCTTATTAATGCATCCTTCGCTTCTTCCAATTCATTAATATTTCTGGTGTTGAGTGAATACCCCAGCATTTTGAGGGTTATTCCTATGGAATCCCTGCTGCTGTCCAGCATAAATATCTGCTTTTCATACTTTTCATCCCATAAAATTTTCCAGCTGTCAACGGGCTCATTTACCATTGTTTTATTGTATATGATTCCGACAGTACCCCACATATAAGGCACTGAATACTCATTATCAGGGTCATATGCAAGATTTTTAAAGCGCTCATCTATATATTTGTAGTTGGGTATATTGTTGAAATCTATCTTTTCCAGCATATCCTCCTTTATCATTCTTTCAATCATATAATCCGAAGGAAATGCCACATCATAATCACTTCCTCCGCCTTTTAATTTTACATACATTTCTTCATTGGTGGCAAAAGTATCGTAAATTACATCAATATTATACCTTTTTTCAAATTCTTCAATAACACTCTCATCAATATAATCTCCCCAGTTATACACTTTAAGTTTTGCCTTCCCCGTACCGCCACACCCTGCGAAAAGCCCAATAACCACCGTTATAATTAGAACTACTCCCAAGATTTTAATGCTATTTTTCATCTTATCTTACACTCTCCTTTACATTAGAATTATCCTTTGACATTCTTCTGTTTATTATTAATAACAGGATAAGCACTGTCAAGAACATTATTGTTGACAGTGCATTTATTTTAGGGTTTATACCCCTTCTTGCCATTGAATAAACATATATTGAAAGGTTTGATACCCCTGAACCGGTAGTGAAAAAGCTTATTACAAAATCGTCAATGGACAGAGTAAAAGCAAGTAAAAATCCTGTAATAATGCCCGGTATTATTTCAGGTATAACAACCTTTTTTAAAGCATAAAAAGGAGTTGCTCCAAGGTCCAATGCAGCCTCATATATATGCTTGTTAAGCTGCTTTAGTTTTGGCAGGACTGAAAGTATTACATAAGGTATATTAAATGTAATGTGGGCAAGGAGCATGGTGAAAAACCCCAATCCAATTTGTGTGAACGCTTTCATAAAAACAAATAACAACATAAGGGATACACCTGTCACTATATCCGGATTCAAGACAGGCAGATATGTAAGGTTCATTATAATTGCTTTCTTGATTTTTTTCATATTGTATATACCCAGAGCAGCTGCCGTGCCGATAACTGTAGCAATAATTGATGATAAAATGGCTATTGCCAGAGTGTTATACAGTGCTGATGCTATTTCTCTGTCCTTTAAAAGCTGACCATACCACTTTAACGTAAATCCCCCCCAGTTCCCCCTTGATTTTGACTCGTTAAAAGAATATATCACCAACACTGCTATAGGGGCGTACAAAAACAAAAATATCAAATATAGGTATATTTTTTTAGCTATACGTCCTACCATATTGCACCCCCCTCATACTCTTTGTCATATTTATGCATAATACTCATGCTTATTAGTATTATGATCATTAATACAAAAGAAATAGCCGAACCAAAATTCCAATCTCCTGCAAATATAAACTGCTGCTCTATAAGATTACCTATAAGTATATAATGTCCTCCACCTAAAAGCCTGGATATTACGAAAGTTGTCACAGCAGGCATAAACACCATTGTAACCCCGGATATTACACCCGGAAGGCTTAAAGGGATGATAATTTTTATTAATACTATAAAGTAGTTTCCTCCCAAATCTTCGGCAGCTTCAATAATGCTTTTATCCATTTTAGTACTACAGCGAAATAAAATTTAGTACTGGACATTGACAATTTCATAGTGTATAATTGTACTGGGGGTTGGTGAAAACATTTTAATACATTAATAGCCCTTAGTACAATAATGAAAGTGGCATTATAA
>JABUEW010000039.1 GCA_013314855.1 Bacillota bacterium
ATTTTATCATTTCTATATCTTCAGGACTAAATGTCCTACCTGAAAATGTTCTATTAGTATTGTTCATGACTTGATTACCTACCTCCCCCAAGTCTACTATACAATACTAATCTTGTACGTGTCCAACTCGGTTTTGCGAAAATATTTTTTTGCTACTCTCTATAACTCTTGTTTTCTCTTTCTTTTAAATTCGTGCTTCATCTCTGTACATTCAAATTATTACAATCAAGTTACTTCTTAGCCTTTTCCAAAGCCCTTTTAACTGCCAGTTTCCAGTTTTCGGAACTAACTGTAGCTCCACTTATAGCATCTACTTCATATGTTTGTTTTTCAATCATCGCATCTGCCAAATCTTTCCTAAACTTTTTCAAATTAGGATACAATTTGCCGTTAATTTCCTTTCCAGTCCAATTATCATAATCCACTTCATTTCCTTCAGTGTCCAATCGTCTTAAGTTTATACTTCTAATCTTTCCATCATTTATTACAACTGTTGCATCTTCATTTCCATACTGCCATTTATCTCCTACTCCTACAAATGTACCGTCCTTATACCGGACTTCCTCTTCCCCTGTCTTTTGTCCTTCATTAGGCATTTGGTTAATAGCAGTACATGAAGTTAAAATAATAATAAGTACTGTTATTGCAAAAAGTCTGAAAACTCTTTTCATATCTTGTCCTCCTCTTTTTAACAAAAGTATTATTTTATTCTTTGTTCTTATTTTTATATGTAATTAATAAAAATATACTGTTATTATCTGATTATTTTTAATCAAAAGAAGGAGTTATTGATATAAAATCATTTGTTAGAAGTTAGAAGCTGGAAGTGAAAAGTTAGAATTTAGAGGTAGTTCAAACTTTTCACTTCTTTCATGTCACTTCCCACTTTTACTTAACAACGCTACGTCCAGTGAGGCATTTAATAACCTTGCCGATATACATGCGGTGATAGTCTTTTTTTAAGTAATTTTTATCGATTTCGGGATCTAAAAAGTTGTACGGCACTATATCCTGATAATATATTTTTTTACATACTATTACAAGCCGTGCCTCATTAAAGTATACAACCCCATCTTCTTCAACAGGAGTAAGTCCGGTAGCTGCTGCTTTATCAACATCCCTACCTGAATGCGAACCACAAAACTGGAGGACTTTTCTGTATGTTTCATCAAAAAACGAGAATGTAAAGTTCCTATGTTTTTCTATAAATTCAAAAGTATAACGTTGTGGTCTTACAAAGCAAAAGGATACGTTTTCACCCCACAGTACACCTAATCCTCCCCAGCTTGCAGTCATAGTATTATAGCTATCCTTAGTACCTGCAGTCACAAGCATCCAATCAGAACCTATTAATTTAAAAACATTTTCCTGTATTTGCTCTGGTCTTATTTCTATGAACTCATTCATCATTGCTATCATCACCTCAAATTGTTTAATCATAATATTTATTTTATACTTTCTTATTAGATTTTGCTGAAAACCCTTTCAAATGCACCAAGGGCATAATCAAGTTGTTCCTTGGTATGAGTTGCAGTGTAGCTGGTCCTTAACAGGCATTGGCCCGGCTTTACTGCAGGTGCAATAACAGGATTTACATAAACGCCTTCGTTGAGAAGCATTTTAGTTATTACAAATGTCCTTTCATTTTCCCAAGTCATTACAGGTATAATTGGAGTTTGGGAATCGCCAATCGGAATATCAAGCTTTCTGAAGCCTTCCCGCATATAATTTGCAATATCTGAAAGGGCTCTAACACGTTCAGGTTCAGATTCAAGTATATTCAAGGCCTCAAGAGCAGCAGCAGCATTAGCAGGTGTGATTGAAGCACTAAAGATAAAGGGCCTGGAAACATGTTTAACATAATGTATTACTTCTTCCCTTGCAGCTATATAACCGCCAAGGCTTGCTAGAGATTTGCTGAAAGTCCCCATTATAATGTCTACTTTATCTTCTAGTCCGAAATGTTCTGCCGTGCCCCGCCCATGTTCACCTAATACACCTAAGCCATGAGCGTCATCTACCATTATTCTTGCTTCATATTTTTCGGCTAACCTCACTATTTCAGGGAGATTACAAATATCTCCTCCCATACTGAATACACCATCAGTTACTATCAGTTTACCACTAGTATCCGGTATATTTTTTAATACTCTTTCTAAATCATTCATGTCATTATGATTATATTTAATTGTTTTAGCGAAACTAAGCCTGCAACCATCAACTATACTTGCATGGTTTTCACTATCACAAATTATATAGTCATTCCTTCCTGCAATAGCTGAAATTATCCCTAAATTAGTCTGAAACCCTGTGCTAAATGTAAGTGCCGCTTCTTTTTTTACAAATGAAGCCAGGCGTTTTTCAAGTTCAATATGGATACTTAGGGTACCGTTGAGGAAACGTGAACCTGAGCAACCAGTCCCATATTTTTCTAATGCTTCCCTGGCAGCTTTTATGACCCTAGGGTCTGAAGTAAGTCCCAGGTAATTATTAGACCCAATCATTATTGTTCTTTTTCCTTCAATTATTACTTCTGTGTCCTGACATGTTTCCAATACATGAAAATATGGGTAAATCCCTGCCTTCATAGCTTCTTTCGCATCGGTATAGTTAAAACATTTTTGAAAGATATCCATATTTTGTTTCTCTCCTTTGATTAGTATTAGCCTTAATAAAAGTTGCTGTGTTATAGTATTATTAATAATATAGATAGTACAGGCCAAGAATATTTTATCATAAAAAATGAATTTTGGCATTTGTTTTCTATTGTTTTCTATACTTTTTATTTTATTTTATTGTTTGTATTTCTAAATTAAAGGATGTATAATACTGATAAAATATACTTGTTAGAATACTTATACTGATACTGAGAATAACTTGTCGTTGGAGGTAAAGAATGAAAATGATTTATGGTAATACTGTCATGATAACCGGTGCATCTTCAGGAATAGGAAAATGTATAGCACTATCACTTATGAAAAAAGGATATAGGGTATATGGTACTTCTCGAAACCCAATACAGAAAAATATAGTAGTTGCCAATGATTCCGAGGATGGAAAAGGTTTTATTGAAATGGTCCAGTTAGATGTCAGGTCGGAAGATTCAATTAAAAAAGCTGTAGACTACATTTTGAGAAAGGAAGGTAAGATTGACATATTAATTAATAATGCAGGATTTGGAATTGCAGGTGCTGTTGAAGATACTAGTCATGAGGAAGCTTATGAACAGTTTGACACAAATTTCTTTGGCGTATTGAGAATGTGCCGTAATGTTATTCCTATTATGAGAAAAAATAAAAGTGGACTAATTATAAACATCAGCTCTGTTGCGGGTTTAATATCTATTCCCTTCCAATCAATGTATAGTGCAAGCAAATACGCTTTAGAATCAATGTCGGAAGCCTTGCGTATTGAACTAAAACCTTTCGGTATAAATGTGGTGTTGGTTGAGCCCGGAGATACAAAAACAGGATTTACCGCCAACAGAAAGATTGTCAATCGGGCAAATGAAAGTTCAATATATAAAGAGCGATTTATTAAGTCTTTAAATACCATGATAAAAGATGAAACAACAGGCCCCACACCTGAGGCTGTGGCAAGAGCTATTGTAAAAATATTAAACAAAAAAAACCCTCCTGTAAGGGTTGTAGTAGGTATTAAATACAAAATAATTGTATTTTGCAAAAGGTTGGTACCTGCAAGGTTTGTTGAATATGTAGTATCAAAACTTTATTAGTACCTCTCGGAAACTATCTCACCGATAGATGATTCTTCTGATGGCTTTTCTTCCGAAATTGTTGTTATATCTGGTCTAACAGCTGATATTATACATCTCACAGTGACTGATATCAACACTATGAAGCCACCTACCATAGCCCATTTACCCGGAGCCTCACCTGTAAACAAGTACACCCATAATGGATTCAAAATAGGTTCTAAGACCGTTATTAAAGTTGCCTCCAATGCTGTAACGTGTTTGATGGCGACAGAATACAGTATATAAGAAAGGCCTAGTTGGAATATTCCTAAGACAAGCAACATACACCAACCTGTTAAATCAGGCTTTTCAGTGTTAAACATAAAGGGTAGCCCTATTATTGCTGTAACAATATTTCCCAGGAAAGCTGATTCAAGGGGCGATCCATATTTTTGCTTGCGCATGAAGATTGCCAGAGCAGCAAAGCAAAGACCGCTGAATACGGCAAGAAGATTGCCGTAAAGATTATCCATACTAAGTTCATCTAAAAAGAACAGGAACATACCGCTTATTACAAAAAAAATTATTATCCAATCCAGCAATTTTGCCTTTTCTTTCAAAAACCAAGCTCCAAATACAGCAACATATATAGGAGCTGAATATTGGAGTAAAATAGCATTAGCTGCAGTAGTCAGTTTTGTGGCTGTTACAAAACTTATTACTGTCAAAGCATATGCAATAGCCCCTCCTACCTGTGGGAAAGACCATGTAATTCTAGGTTTTTTTATTATCAAAAGTATAAACAGCGCAGCAACAGCACTCCTGAACCCTGCAATAGCAATAGGATTCCATGATATAAGTTTTATTAAAAGTCCCCCGGAACTCCAAAGTAGAGCTACTAATACCAGCAGGGCAATTGCAACTGACCTGCTTATATTTTTATTATCAGAAAACAGATTTTCCATCATAAACATCCTTTAAATTATCTTTTAATTGAAGCACTTTCTTTTCAATTTCCGGTCTGCTTTCTTCCATAAGCTCCTTATAAAAAGTTTCATATTCATATGTTATATTATCACCATTTTCTATACTTTTCACATAACTCTCAAGAAGCTTAAAATCTCTTTCATAACAGTGGAAAGAATTTGCTCTGTGAGTATACATTCCCATACCAACACTTAATTCATCTGCAATCTTTTTTTGTAGCATTATAAATGCAAACATATTCATAAATGTTGCTTTCGGAGCATCATTACTACGCATTAAAACTTTTATGTGCAGATTATTATTTCTTATAAAAAACTGAATATGCTGCAAACATGCAGGACTTGTATTATCAGGCCTTGTATCCACCTTCCAGTCTCTTACATCAATAACAGCACGGCGGCTATCGGGATTTCTTTTCAATTCATTGTATATAAAGGGCATTTGTTTGAAAATTCTGTCATGATATGTATAGTCCCAGCCCTGACCAATCTTGAAATCAAGTATTCCATCTATAACTTCCTGTCTGTATTGTTCCAGGTCTGAATGTCCTCCTATAAACAATTTACTAATCATGGGTTCTGTCAGTGGTTTTTCTACAACTATGGTCATACTGCATTCTTTCTGCAGTTGATTATAATCAGGACAATTGGAGATTTCGCCCTCATAGTACAAAGCCAGTATAGACTTATGGTATGCATCCGTTAAATTTGTTCCGAAAACAAATAGCTCTTTCATACCTATATACCTCTCCTCCTTTACATTTACATCCTTATATTCCCATTATATTAAAACCACAATCTACATAAATAACTTCCCCCATAATTGCCCTTGATAAATCACTTAATAGGAATAATGCTGCTTTATTCATAATAGCATAACTCTACATATATATACAAGAGGTTATTTTATTGTTACTTTTGAAGGAATTTAGCTACAAATTTTAACAGCTCTTCCTTTTTATTCATTTCAGGATTTTCAATAACAGCCTCCAAAAGTCGGCTTAATATTTTACCTATTTGCTCTCCTTCTTTAAATCCTATGTTAATTAAATCACTGCCACTAACAGCTAAATCTTTAATATTCATACATTCCCCTTTCTCTTTAGCATTATAGTAAATGTGCCTTACAGTATTAACTTTTTTAATCTCCTCTCCATAATATTCATTATCTGCAAAGGATTTCAACCTGCCATTACAATTGTTTATTTCAGCCTTTAAAACTGCTTCTATAATTTTTGTAAGGTCAAGAAATATATCTTCCCCAACAATGCTTACTGCCCTCCTTACACATTTTGGTACAGGGTCAATATTTATATGATGAAACTCTATAAGTCTACATACTTTCTTAATTGTATTGTTATCAAATTTCAAATTTCTTAAAATATAATTAGCAGAATCTTTACTTTCTTCACGAAGAAGCATTGTCCACCTTAATATTGGGTCATTTTTAATAATTTCGACTCCACCTATAATATGCTGAATTTTATCAAAGGAGTATTTGTTCAACTCCGGCAAAACAACAGCCAATATACTTAAATCTTTTAAAAAAATGAATTTGGAAGGGTTAGGCGATACAAGTATCTTTGTTAACTCATCTCTGATTCTCTCTTTGCTGATTTTACTTATAAGGGTTTTTTTGTTTTTTATTGACTCCATAACACCCGGATCTATTTTAAAGTCTAATTGAGCAGCAAAACGTACAGCTCTTAACATTCTTAAAGAATCTTCTTCAAATCTTCTATCTGCGTCACCGACCGCACGGATAACACCTTTTTCAATGTCCTCTATTCCATTAAAAGGGTCAATAAAACCCTTTTCAGGATGATATGCTATTGAATTTATTGTAAAATCTCTTCTTCCAAGATCCTGTTCCAAATAGGATGTAAAAATCACTTTATCCGGTCTGCGATGGTTTGAGTATTTACCCTCAATTCTAAAAGTCGTAACTTCGATACTTTGCTCTCCAATTATAACGGTTACTGTACCATGTTTTAAACCAGTATCAACAGTTTTGTCAAATAAAGCCTTAACCTGTTCCGGCAAAGCGTCTGTTGTTATATCCCAATCTTTAGGCTCCATACCCATCAGAATATCCCTCACGCACCCCCCTACCAGGAAAGCTTCAAAATGATTCTCATTTAATGTGCGAATAATATATTTCGCCTCTTCTGGTAAATTGGCATTTACACTGTCCATTTCCTGTATACCACACCCTTCATTTCTGGACTTTTTTCTGCAATATAAATATTATGTATGTAGATATTAGCATTATACCGGCAGTAAGTAAAAGAATATATTGTTTATTCTGCATTCCTATTCCCAATAACATAATTCTGCATCCTTCTGTAAGGCGGATAAACTCCTTTCCCAGTAAAACTCCTATAAAAGCAGCCAAATTATTCATTGCCGCATAAAAGCCGATATAATTTGTCTGGTTGCCCTCAGGAATATTTATGTAAGGTATATTTGAAAAAGTAAGATTTATTCCTGCAGCAATGGTAAAAGCATATATTGTAGAAACAGGGTATAAAATTAATGTGTCTTTAGTTACAAAAGAAAGGCCTATATAATATAGTACGTATAGGCCCATTGACATATGTAGAGCCTTGAACCAAGACGTTTTCCTGATTATTCTTGACCATACGGGTGTAAAAAATACTAATACAGGTATGTTTAACATGTTTATAAAATTTAAATAGGAATAGTTGACATTCAAGTCTTTTAATAAATATATGCTGAAATAAGGTCCCGGTATATTTGCTGACAAACTCCACAAACAAGCAATTAGGACTGTTATTAGGTATTTTTTTTCCTTGAAGGGGCTTACAAATATATTAATCAGATTAACCTGAATATCTGACTTTTTATTTGAGTATTCCTTAACTTTGGACAACAAGTACAAATCTATTGAAGCTGTAATAACAGCCACAATCCTTAAGATTAAAAGGCCTTTCAACTCATTGCCGAATACTTTGTAATAATCAACAATGCCGCTGCCGATTAATATTACGGAATATACTATTATACCACTGGTAACCCTGTAAAAGGAAAAGAACTTGGCTCTCACCTCATCAGGTATGCTTTTTATATGCCATATACTAAACCCTGGGGCTAAAATTGCATTAACAATATTTAGCAGTAATATTACTGATATTATTATTGTAAGTTTTATATTATCAGAAGAGCTCAGAAATGGTATAAACCCTATAACTACAATGTTAAAGAAATAAATTATCCCCCTGCCGATAAGTAATATTTTCTTCCTGCTCTCAAATCTTTCAAGCAAAAGTGGCGACAATACCTGAAACATATTACCGACAAGGCCTGCCATTGTAACTAATCCCATAAACGAGTCATCAGCTCTCATAAGAAGCAAAAAACCTGTTAAAAAAATGCCTCCTATCATATTGTTTGTAGTCTCTGCAGCATAAGAGGCAAGAGCAATATTTTTACGGCTTATGGCTTTTTCGTCGGTTGCATCATAACCTATAAGCAACTTCAGCTTTGTCAAAAGCGAATCGATTAATGTTTTAAGCCTTATATTCATCAAGACCTCACGTTATTCAATATTAACTATAAACCTACCATAACTCAGTAACAATATAATTATAATTGCATCATTAAGGAATAGCAAGCAAAAATATTTGTTACAACCCTTCACCATCAGAATATAAAATTACTGCTGATTCGAAAACATCGCCCTTTTTCTTCTCATGGATACACTTAATACAATTCCTATAGAAATGTAATTTGTTACCATAGCACTGCCCCCGGCACTGATAAAAGGAAGAGGAAGGCCTGTTAGCGGAAGCAATCTCAAACACATGCCAATATTCTGCAAAGATTGATATGCCAACATGCCGGTTAAACCTACCACTAAAAAAGAACCATAATAGTCCCTTGAGTTCCTTGCAACATGGATGCATCTTAATATGATAAACAGTATTAATGTTATTATCAGGACTGAACCTATAAAACCAAGTTCTTCTCCAATAACACTAAAAATCATATCCGATTCCCTTACGGGGACACCTCCAATATGCGGAGGCGTCTGTGTCTGTATACCTTTATATAGACCGCTACCATAGATTCGTCCCGAACCAATAGCTATTTGTGCCCTGTCTAACTGATAACTTGCCCCTCCAGGGTCAAAACCGGGAGAAATAAATTCCAGTATTCTCTTTTTTCTTTGTTCATTCAAGGTAAAAAACCATAAAAATGGTGTAGTGAAGAGTAAAGTTCCTACTGCAATAAATATGTGCTTATATTTAACTCCGCAAATATAGATCATTATAAAAAAGGCTATAAAGAAAACTATTGCCATACCATAATCCGGTTGTTTTATTATTAATCCTATCATTAAAAGAAAGTAAATAATAAGTTTTATTATATTTTTATTAACTTCCTGTCCTTCTTTTATTCTTTCAAGGAAAGCTGAAAGTAGAATAACCAATGTAATTTTTGATAATTCTGCAGGTTGAAAAGAAATGCTAAAGCCTCCTATTACAGGTATAATTATCCAACTATTGCTACCCACTTCTTTATAACCTACTCCTATGAAGAGCACAAGCATAAGTAAGCCAATAGAAACAAGATACAAGATGAATGCTATAGATTTGAAGTTATTGTAATCAAAGGCACTAATTACCAGTGAAGCAATTACACCAATAATTACACTAACAATTTGTGTTTTCATTATACTTCCGCCGCCGGGCATGGAAAGGGTTGCGCTGTTTAAAACTACAAGCCCTATTATAGAAAGTATAAGCACACTTATAAATAAAATGTAATCAAATTGCTTAAGATAATTAACCCCTTTAATTTTTTCAATAAAATACATAAACACCCTCTGTCCCTATCTTTCGGTAATTTCTTTACCGGTATCATCCTTAGGCGCTTCCTTACGCTCTTTCTCATCCTCTATCTTATTCTCTTCCTCAATCTCAATCTCAATCTCTATCTCATTTTCTTTCCCATCCCCCATCTCGTCCACTTCCTCGACCGTTATCTCATCCATGTCCTCTTTTTCTTTCTGCAATTCTTTCAGTATCTCTCCATAACTGCTTGTACCCAATTCCACAACTTCATCTTCACCGGTTAAAGCCGTTTTCTTTCTCCTTATAAAAAGCACAACAGCAAAAGTTATTGCAAAAACAAGTGAAAGTACCTGAGAAATTCTCTGGTTTCCCATCATTAAGCTATCTGTCCTTAAACCTTCTATCCATGCCCGTCCAATTCCGTATAAAATCATATATAGGAAAAAAACTTCACCATTTATCTTTTTATGTTTTCTGTACCATATAAGTATTAAGAAAACTCCTAAATCCCATAACGACTCATATAAAAATGTAGGATGTACCGGTTTGGATGGATCGACATATATTCCCATTTGTGCAAGCTTTTGAGCATTAATAGTCAATTCATTCCTGATGCTATCACTGGTCATTCCCCATGGCAAACTGGTATTCACGCCGTAAGCTTCCTGGTTTACAAAATTGCCCCATCTGCCGATGGCTTGGGCCATGGGAAGGTAAGGTATGCCAAAATCAAATAGTTTTAAAATATTAATTTTCTTTACTTTTGCAAAAATAAATGCCACAATAAGGCCTGCTATAATCCCTCCATAAATTGCAAGGCCCCCTTTGCGTATATTAATAATATCTAAAAAGTTACCCTTGAACTCATCCCAACTGAAGGCCACATAATAAAGACGTGCGCCGATTATGCCTGCAGGAGTAAGATATAATACCAAATCAATAATATTATCCGGCTCAATTCCATATTTGCTGCTGTGCTTTATGGCCAACAAAACTGCTAAAAGAAATCCGAAGGCAATAATAATTCCATACCAGTAAATAGGCTTTCCAAATATATAAAAAGCTTCCCTGCTAACAGGTATTCGTAAGCCCCACAGTCCTGGAAATTCAATGATACTCATATTTTATCCCCCTTTTTCAATGGTTTCATATTTTATATACCCTGTATAACTGACACGGCAAACCGGTCAAGGTTAAAGTGCCCTTTCATTACATGATTCAAATACTCAAGGTTTATTTTATCATAAATATTAAAATAATCAAATATATTAATACCCTTAAAATATCCGGATATAAACATTTCTGAAACTTTTTCCAGTGAATTGAACCAGCGAATTAATTTACCATATAAAGACTTTTTAACCCTTTGAAAGTCCTCCTTATTAAGGCCGTCTTTTAACAAAAAGCAAACTGTATCTATTATTTTTTCCTTAACCTTGCCAGGTTCTATTGACTCTCCACCAATTGTTGAATATGCATAATTTTCCTCAGCAGTATAATCAAACTCAAATGTATTATTTATAAGTCCTTCTTCATAAAGCTTATTATATAATTGTGAGCTTCTTCCCATAAAAATCTCCAGCAGGATTTTTACTGCAATTTCTCTCATTAAAAGCTCCTCACCTTTCAAGTTATAAGTATCATCCTTAAAACCCATCTGGAATATGGGGGTTGCAACCGGCATTTTTTCTTCAATATATTCTCTATTAATCTCCTTTGGTTCTTCAGGAAACAACCTCTTTATTTTGCCGATTTTGTGCTTTTTGCTAATACTTGATTCAATCCGGTTAAATACCCTTTCTTCATCCACATCACCAATTACAAAAATAACCATATTTGAAGGATGGTAAAATATATTATAACATTTATATAACATCTCTTTGTCAATTTTTTCAATACTTTCGTGGTTTCCTACTATATCATTTTTTACAGGATTCATTACATATAATGACTCCAGCAAATTGAAAAAAGCCCTCCATCCCGGATTATCCCTAAACATATTTATTTCCTGTTTAATAATATCTTTTTCTTTTTCCACACCCAATTCAGTAAAATATGGATTTTGAACAAAGCTTAAGAGCAATCCAAGATTTTCATCAAACCTTTCGGTACATGAAAATAAATAAACGGTCTTATTAAAGCTTGTATAGGCATTTGGACTTGAACCCAGTTCAGAAAACTTGTCCATTATACTTCCTTCTTTCTGGTCAAACAACTTATGTTCTAAAAAATGTGCTATCCCTTCAGGCATTTTTATTGTATTATTATCATAAGGATCTATAAACTCATTATTAATTGACCCGTAATGGGTAGCAAAAACAGTATATTTCTTTGAATAACCCTTTTTAGGGATAACAAAAGCATTTAAACCACTATCATGCCTATATTTATGCATTACCTCGCCTATTTTATCGAATTTAAGTGTTTCCTGCATAATACTACTTTTCCTCCTATTGTCCATTTGATGCCAGGAAATAAATTGTGTCTAACTCTATTTTTTTTGAAACATTTATAACATCTTCTATTGAAACCCTTTTTATTTTGTCTGCCAATGTTTGAAAGTTGTCATTTGTAGTTGCAAGTATTTGACTAAAATAATAATCGGTTATTTTTAACTGATTATCTTTAAGGAAGCCTATACCTGTTTCAATTGACTTTATAGCTGATTCATGTTCATACTGGGTAATATTGCCTGATTTTATACTATCAATCTGTTTTAATATAATATCAACAGCTCTATTTCTATCTTTAATCTCTATCCCACAGGTAATCAACAATAAACCTTTGAATTTCTCCAATTGTGAAAATATATAATAAGCGAGACCCGCTTCCTCTCTTACTTTCTGAAACAACTTTGAATACACTCCTCCCCCCAATATGCTGTCGAAAACTATAAGAGGATAATAATCCTTTTCTGTCGGTAATACATTCGTTCTAAAACCCAAAGACAATTTAGCCTGGTTAACAGCCATGTGCTCTGTTACTTGCTTTACTTCCTCTACTTTATTACTTTCAGCAAGGAAATATTCTCCGTTATATTTATTATTATTATTATTATCTTTTTCCCCATTGTGCCGTATTTTTAAAAGGTTTTGCTTTATCCATTCCAGTTTTTCTATTGGAACATCTCCAGTTACAAATACCTTTAACGGGTAATTGTCAATAATATTTTTATAATGTTCATATAGGCTGCTTTCTGATACTTCTTTCAACCCTGATATATCTCCATAATCATAAATTCCAAAAGGCTCATCTTTACACATTTCTTCAAAGCATCTTTCTATTGCATATTGTACCTTGTCGTTCACTCTTCTTTCAATGAGCCTTTTAAGACTTTCCTTTTCCTGTACAACATATTCCCTTTTGAAAATACCATTTTCAATTACCGGACTAGTAATAATATCGACTATCAATTCAAAAGGTTTTTTAAAAAAATCTTTCATATCGGCCACATATTTTTCAGCGATACATTCGGTATGAAAATATATTACGTGGTATTCCCCTTTTTTAGCCACGCCACAATCAAAAGATCCCCCATAGAGTTCTTCCAGCCGTAAAGATATGTCAGACATGGTGGGGTAACTTTTGCAGCCCCGCCTTAAAACAGCAGGTACTAACGCATTTTTTGAAACAGTATCTTTAGAAAGAGTATCAATAAAGAAAAAACTAATAGTAATCGTTTTAAACTTTCTAACAGGTATATAATACACTTCTATATTATTAAAAGAACAAAGCCTTTCAGCATTTTCTTCCTTGAGTATATCTTCCGCAACAAGTATATCTGCCACCAAACCATTCACTTCCTTGATTTTACAGGTTATGCTAGTCTATGTATGTGTTATTAATATTTCCATATTGAAAGAAAATATAATCATACTTTAATAATACTTTGCCTTCAAGACATCGGATTTAATCTGGCGGACAAGTTCCTCCCTATTGTTGAATTTTTTTTCATTTCTAATTTTTTTAATAAAAAATACTTCAATACGTTTTTGGTATATATCTTCATTAAAATCTAATATATAGGTCTCTACATTTACTTTAGTACTTCCGGTTTTTATTGTTGGATTTGTACCTATATTTGTGATACTTTTATATAACTTTCCGTCCAAAAGAGTCTTTGTTATATATACTCCACAAGCAGGCAAAAGCAGATATTCTTCCGGACTAATATTTGCCGTTGGAAATCCAAGTTCACTCCCTATACGTTTTCCCGATTCCACTAAACCTGTTATTGAATAATGCCTTCCAAGAAAATAAAAGGCTTTTTCCATATCACCCCTGGCCAAATACTCCCGAATTAGTGTGCTGCTGACAATTTCATCATTTACTTTAATTGGAGGTATTATTATAACCCGAAAATTATATTTTTCGCCCAACTCCTTAAGTAAATCGGCATTGCCTCGCCCTTTATACCCAAAAGTATAATCAAACCCTGCTACTGCAAGCTTAATGTTCAGATTACCTACTAAAACATCCTTCACAAATTCTTCCGGTTCCAGTTTGGAAAAAGGCTCATCAAAGTCTTCATAAAATAGATAGTCAAGAGGCAGATTATTTAGTATTTCAGCCTTCTTCTCCACAGTAATTAGTAAAGGAGTAACCAATTTTTTCTTTAAAATGTTATCAGGGTGTTTTGTAAATGTATAGACCATTGAATGTAAATCATGAAGTTTGCACTCATTTATTAGAACATTAATTAAAGTTATGTGGCCAATATGAAGCCCATCAAAATTACCCAACCCAACTCCTAATGGTTTAGTAGACAATGTATTATTAATATTACTTATAACCTCCATAGGTTCTTCTCCTTTAGTGCTCCTTTATAATATTGATTTATACAAACATTTTTTTAGGTTTTAAATAATACCTGCCATTTTTTATTATTACTTCACCCAATGCAAGAAAATCATTTCTTTCATTATATACCCTTACCGGAAAACCAACATCAAAATCATTTTTATCCTTAACTATGGGTATGAAATTCCCATTTTTAAATTTCTTTTCATTCAAGCTATTTAAATAGAAACTTTTAAAATTTTTGAAAATTTCATCAACCTTTAAGAATAACTCATGCATTTTACCGTTTTTATTTGCCTGCAAGATTTCTTCCAGGGTAAAGGCAGACTCAATATGAAATATTCCTGCCCTTTTTCGTATAAGAAATGACATGTGCCCCCCACAACCTAAACTATCTCCAATATCAGAGCACAGTGTCCTTATATATGTACCCTTTGAACAGGTTACATCAAAAAGCACCTTATTTTTCTCTATATTAATAAGGTTTATTGAATAAATCTCAACTTTTCTTGGCTTCCGTTCTATACTTTTTCCTCCTCTTGCAATCTCGTAAAGCCTTCTGCCTTCTACTCTGACGGCAGAGTACATAGGAGGTGTCTGGTATATTTTTCCAATAAAACTCTTCAAGGCTTGAGTTATTTGCTGCTCAGATACTAGAACCTTTTTTACAGCAATAACGTTCCCTGAAGAATCCTGTGTATCTGTCGAAATACCTAAAGTAAGCTCAGCTCTATACACCTTTTCCATATTCATTATATACTCAATAACTTTAGTAGCTCTACCCGTACATATCGGTAAAACACCGGCAGCACCCGGATCAAGTGTACCGGTATGGCCAATTTTCTTTTCTTTTAATATACCCCTCAAGTATGCAACCACATCAAAAGATGTCATACCTGGAGGTTTTAAAACATTCAGTAAACCGTTTATATTAAAACCCCCATTCTTCCTTTTATCACGCTTTTCATATTAACTTACATGACCTCCGGTCACAAATATCAATGAAAAGCGTCAGAAGCGAGCAGTGCTAGGAAAACGAGGCGCAAAAACCGGAGCATATGTGGGTATATGTGAGGATTTTTGCGCCCGAAGTTTGACAACGCAATGCGACGCTTATCACGCTTTTCATATTAACTTTTCAGGGCATCTACTATACTTACCAATATCTTTTCTTTTACATCATGTAAATTACCTTTTATCGTACAACCGGCAGCTTTTTTATGGCCGCCGCCGGCAAAACTTCCGGCAATAATTGAAACATCTATATCCGAATTTGACCTTAAACTAACTTTTACTTCTTCTTTCTTCTCCCTGAATAAAACAGCAATTTCCACCCCATGTATATTTCTTCCAAGATTAACAATACCTTCGCATTCTTCATCCCGTGCTCCGGTCTCTTGCATCATTTTTTCTGTTACGGTAATAAAGGCTATCCGCCCATCCTCTAAAAGTTCCAATGAACTTATTGCAGCCCCAATTAATTTTACTTTCTCTATTGAGATTGAATCAAATACCTTTGCAGATATTTCAGTCACATTTATACCGTTATTTAATAAATCTGAAGCTACTAAATGAGTTATATATGTAGTATTGGCAAATCTAAAACCACCGGTATCGGTTATTATGGCAACATAGAGGCATGTTGAAATATCCGCATCTAGGACTAGTCCCATCATATTTATCAATTGGTATATTATTTCTCCTGCAGCTGAAGAATTGGAACAAACATAATTAAAATCGGCAAAGTGGGTATTTGTTGGGTGGTGATCAATATTTATAGTAAATTTTACACTTTTAAATAATGAAGCTCTATTTCCCAATCTTTCAATATCTCCTGTATCTATAGCAACAACCGTATCAGGCACTTCAATACTATCTGGGAAAACTGCCACCATTTCCTGTCCCGGAAGAAAACTGTACATTTGTGGCATATCTTCTTCAAGATATACCATTACATTGCTATTTATCCGGCTTAATGCCAGGGCCAGAGCCAACCCTGACCCCAACGCATCGCCATCAGCTTGAATATGAGGAAGTACGACAATACTTTTTGACTTCCTTAAAACATCAATTATTTCATCCATTTTTTCATTTAATAACGTACTTTTCATTCTGCTTGTTTCTAATCCCCTTTTATTGTATCATTAATCAGTTTGTTAATATAAATTCCCTGCTCAATAGAGTTGTCAAGTTCAAATATTAATTCGGGAGTATACCTTAGTTTAATTCTATGTCCGATCTCTCTTCTAATAAACCCGGCGGCATTTTTGAGTCCCTCTATAGCATTTTTCTTATCTTCTTCATTTCCTAATACACTTATATATACCCTGGCATATCTTAAATCCCGTGTAGTATCAACCGATACCACACTAACAAATTCAGGCAGCCGCGGGTCTTTTAGTTCATTTTGTATAATACTGCTAATCTCCCGCTTTATTTCTTCAGATATCCTGTATATTCTTTGAGTCATCAGTAAATCACTCCCTAAGCCTATTCTTGTACTTCCTCCATTATATAAGCCTCAATAATATCTCCTTCTTTAATGTCATTAAACTTATCTATAAGTATTCCACATTCATATCCTTGTGAAACTTCTCTTACATCATCCTTGAATCTCTTTAATGACGCAAGTTTTCCCTCGTAAACTACAATACCATCCCTTAAAACACGTATACCGGAATTTCTGGTAATTTTTCCATCAAGTACATAACTTCCACCTATAGTGCCTATCCCTGATGCTTTAAATAGTTGCCTTACTTCAGCATGCCCCTGAATTACTTCTTCCAGTTTAGGTTCCAACATACCCTTCATTGCAGCTTGTATATCTTCAATAACATCATAGATAATTCTGTATAATCTTATATCTACATTTGAATTTTTAGCAATTTCTGATACATTGGGTCCAGGCCTTACATTAAAACCGATAATAATAGCATTGGATACATCCGCAAGTTTTACGTCAGTCTCAGTAATACCGCCTACTCCATCATGTATTATATTAATCTTGACTTCATCATTGCTAAGTTTTTCAATAGACTGTTTTAAAGCCTCAACAGAACCCTGGACATCAGCTTTAATTATCATGTTAAGTTCCTTTACCTTGCCCTCCTGAATTTGGCTAAATAAATCATCAAGGGAAACTTTAGAGGCCGATTTCTTCATCTGCTCTTCCCTGTATTTTTCTTTTCTTTTTTCTATTAAGCTTTTCGCAAGTTTTTCGTCTTTTATTGCATAAAATATTTCCCCACTTTCAGGTACTTCAGGAAAGCCCAAGACTTCAACAGGAGTTGAAGGTCCTGCATATTTAATACTTTGCCCTTTATCATCATTCATAGCTCTTATCCTGCTCAAAATTGTACCTGATATAATTGTATCACCTACATTCAGTGTTCCTCTCTGCACCAATAATGTAACAACAGGTCCCCTGTTCTTATCAAGTTTAGACTCTATTATGGTACCTTTTGCCTGCTTTTTCGGATTTGCCTTGAGTTCAAGCAAGTCTGCAGTCAATAATACCATTTCAAGGAGCAAATCAATATTCTCACGTTTCAAAGCGGAAACAGGTACAACAACTACATCGCCTCCCCATTCTTCAGGTACAAGGCCATGTTCCGTTAGCTGTTGCTTTACCCTTTCCGGGTTTGCTCCAGGCTTATCAATCTTATTTATTGCTACAATTATAGTTACATTGGCTGCTTTTGCATGATTAATGGCTTCTATTGTCTGGGGCATTATACCGTCATCCGCTGCCACTACAAGTATAGCTATATCCGTTACCTGTGCTCCTCTGGCTCTCAGAGCAGTAAATGCTTCGTGGCCTGGAGTATCAAGGAAAGTGATATTCCTGTTATTTATATTCACAGTATAAGCACCTATATGTTGTGTTATGCCTCCCTCTTCACTTTCAATAACGTTCGTTTTCCTAATTGCATCAAGAAGAGATGTCTTCCCATGGTCTACATGCCCCATTACCACAACCACAGGTGGCCTCGGTCTCAAATCTTCCTCATTATCTTCTTCATCATCAAACAAAATGTCCTCTTCATTAACAACAACTTCTTTTTCTGCTTTAATTCCAAATTCATCAGCTATTATTGCCGCAGTATCATAATCTATCTCCTGGTTTACGGTAACCATAATGCCCATACTTATTAACTTCTTAATAACATCTGCAGCACTTTTCTTCAAGATCTCCGCCAGATCTTTTACAGTAATTTTTTCAGGTATCTCAACCATTTTCAACACAGGCTTTGGTGCAGTAACGGAAACATTAATATTATTTTTCTTATCTTTATTTTTGTCCTCGGTTTTGCGTTTAATAGGCTTTATTGCCTTTTTAGTTTTATGGTCATCATAAAATTCATCAATCAGAATATCTTCTGTTATCAGTTCAGAAATATTTCTCTTTCCATCAACTATAATTTCATGCGTTTTAAATTTCTTTTTCCTGCTTACTGAGGTCTGTATTTTAGGCAGTTCTCTTTTTTGTTCCCGTTTTTTATCTTTATCAAAATCTTTATTTCGATAGTCAAAATGCTTTATCTCTTCATACTCTATATCAATATCAGGCTCAGGAATTTCGAGAAATTGAGGCTTCTTTCCCTCCTGTTTATAAGTTTTAGGGCTTGTATATCCTGTACCTTGTCCTTTATTTTTGTTGTTTTTGTTTCCATCTTTCTTTATTTGATCTTGTACAGAAGACTTTAATTTGTCATCCTCGGACTTATCAAAATTGGCTTCATATTTCTCTCTACTTTTCTTATCTTTACCCATAGTTTTCATTTCTTCTCCGGCCACAACTTTACTTTTTTCACCCTTAAAACCGCTTTTCTCTTGTTGATCTTTGTGTTTTTCTTTTCCATCTTTTAACTCTTTCTGTGCCTCTTTAATTTGTCCTTTTATTTTTGTATCGTCTTTGACAGGTTCCTGAACTGATTCTTTGGTTTCTTTTTCATCATTAATATGATTAATAATATTAATCTCCTTAATGTTTTTATTAATGCTTTTATCCTCAATTTTGTCCTGGATTTTGTCCTGTACTTTTTTCTCTGTCTCATCTTGAATCTTATCCTGGTCCTTATCCTGTATTTTATCCTGTATTTTATCCTGTGCTTTATCCTGTGCCTTATCTATTTTTGCCGGCTTATCTTTCTTTTTTATTACAGGACCTGTATCTCTTACAAAACCTGCCCTTAATCCTGACCCTGCTATATTTACCTTTATACCACCATACCTTCTTCCCCCCTTGAATTCACCTTTATTACGCCCATGATGATTCTCATCTTTACGGATACCGCTTTCCTTATACCTATCATTAATTTTTTCATCAACAACAATTTCGGTCGTCCTTATTATCCTTGGTGCACTTTTTGAGTCTTTTGCTTCAGGCTTCTTTTGATCCATTTTAGTTTGGGGTGCAAAGGCAGAAGTCTTTTTCTTGTCCTCATCCCTATTCTCTTGCTCATAAGAAACTACACCTATATGTTTATATAAAGCCTCGATTTCTTGCTCATCAAGATAGCTCATGTGGTTTTTAACATTTATGTTAATTTCTGCTAGTTTTTCAATAAGCCTTTTACTTGTGGTGTTTAATTCTTTAGCTAGTTCATAAATCCTAACCTTTTCCATATTTACACACCCCCAATTCCCGTTTTTTGGTTATCTATCATTTCCACAAGCTTCTTTGCAAACTCTTCCTGTAAAATTGCAATAACTACCCTCATGTCTTTTCCCGTAAATTTACCAAGTAAATCCCTTTCTCCAAATATTCTAATATCAACTCCTCTATGTCTGCACATATTTATGAAGCGCATTTTCATATTATTTGATGCATCTTCAGCTATTATTACTAAATGAGCCTTTCTTTTTTTTACAGCTTTTTCGCACCCTTCTTCTCCTGATATAAGTTTACCGGCTTTTGTCGCTAATCCCAAAAAAGAATATATTTTATCCTTCATCAATCTCCTCCATTTGTTTTCTCAATATATCATATATTTCAGGACTAATTACCATTTCAAAGCTCTTTTCCAGTCTTTTGCCTTTAATTGCTTTTTCAAGGCATGACTTTTGCCGGCATACATATGCCCCACGTCCATGCATTTTACCTGTAAGATCAACAGATATTACATTTTCTTTATTTTTAACAACCCTTATCAACTCTTTTTTGGGTTTCGATTCCTTACATCCAAGGCACATGCGCATGGGTACCTTTTTCTGTTTCATACTGTACCACACTCCCAAATTTTGCAAAATCATTCTTCAGGTTTATAGTTAACATCAAAGTTTAATAATTGTTGTTCTATTTCAGCTCTCAATTGAGACTCGCTTTTAATATCAATCTTCCAACCTGTAAGTTTTGCAGCTAACCGGGCATTTTGTCCTTCCTTGCCTATAGCAAGGGATAACTGGTAGTCAGGTACTATTACTCTTGCACTCTTTTCTTTTTCATTTATATCAACCCTTAAGACTTTTGCAGGACTTAAGCTGCTTGAAATATACTCTCCTGGATTACTACTCCACTTAATAATATCAATCTTTTCACCCCTAATTTCATCAACAACAGCTTGAACTCTAATACCCTTATGGCCCACACAGGCCCCTACCGGATCTACATTCTCTTCTTTCGAATAAACAGCAATTTTTGTCCTTGACCCCGGTTCCCTCGAAATACCTTTTATCTCAACAATACCATCATGTATTTCCGGTACTTCAAGTTCAAACAACCTTTTAACTAATCCTGGATGAGTCCTTGAAACCATAATTTGAGGGCCTTTCGGCGTTTTCTTGACTTCAACTATATAAACTTTAAGCCTATCATTTAAATTATATTCTTCACCAACAGTTTGCTCTAAAGGAGTTAATATCGCCTCGGCTTTCCCTAAATCAATTATTACATTTTTCTTCTCATACCTTTGCACCAAACCGCTTACAATATCTCCTTCTTTATTGTAATATTCTTCAAATATAATCCCTCTTTCAGCTTCCTTAATTCTTTGCACTACAACCTGCTTTGCAGCCTGGGCAGCAATCCTCCCAAATTTCTTTGGTGTTACTTCTACTTCAATCATATCGTTTTCTTCAGCGGTAACCTTCATTTTTCTTGCCGCTTCTAACGATATATCAAAAAGGTCATTTTTAGGTTCTGATGTCACTTTTTTTAAAGCAAATACCTTCACTTCCCCAGTTTCCCTATCAATATATATTCTGGCGTTTTGAGCTGGTCCAAAATTCTTTTTGTAAGCCGACACCAGAGCTGCTTCAATAGCATTAATAAGAAGCTCCTTATCAATCCCCTTTTCTTTTTCCAATTGTTCCAAAGCATGTATTAGTTCTACACTCATCCCCTACTGCTACCTCCTTAAAAATTAAAACTTTATCGCCCTTTTTGCCAATGCTATCTCACTTTTATTAAAATGCATTATTACACCGTTTTCCAGTTTTACAACAACATTGTTATCTATTAAACCTACAAGTTCACCTTCAAAAACCTTCTTACCATCAATAGGATGAAATAGCTTTAATTCTATCATCTCTCCCTTATACCTTTCAAAATCCCTGTCCTTCTTAAGCGGCCTTTCCAGGCCTGGAGATGAAACCTCAAAAATATAACTATGCTTAATAGGGTCAATTCTGTCCAATTCATCGCTCAACTGCTCACTTACAGCCTGGCAATCGTCTATAGTAATTCCACCAGGCTTATCTATATAAATCCTCAAGTACCAATTTTTGCCTTCCTTAGTAAATTCTACATCTACCAGTTCAAAAACCATTCTTTCTATTATTGGTAATGCCATTTTTGCAACTATATCCTCAATCTTTTTATTTCCCATATCAACTCTCCAAATATTTTATTTCCTCAAACAAATTTGGCATGACATTAAGTCGTGCCAAATTTAAGTGTAAGCACAACATACACTTCAATAATAGGAAAGAGTGGGACTTCCCCACTCCTTGCCTTAAGTGTAATGCTATTACTTTAGTCTAGTATTATTATAACACTATTATCACTATTTAGCAATATTTTATTAGAGTTATTTTTAGTATCATTTAAAAGTTGACCTATAATGATATTTTTATTTTTACTTTTGTGAAGATGAAGAACATACAAATGAATAAAGCATTGCATTCTTAAGATAGAATTTCAACTTTATAGTCTTTCCTTTAAGTTCCGTAAGAGAAACCTTATCTCTCCATGTTACCCTGTGGTGTATTGAATTTCCGTCAAACAGGGCACATTCCACTCTTTTATACCCTGTAAAATAATTTCCAAAATGGTGCCCATCCTCATCAAGCACAGACACCGCAATATAGCCGCCTTTTGCATCTGCATTTATAAACAATTCGTCACCCTTGCATATAAAAGGTTTCGTTACAATATAACCTTCTTCCTCTCCAGCGTCCAATGAAACAAATCCGCTTTTTCTCAATTTCGCAAGGCATATATAACCTCCGCGTTGTGCAATAATGCCTCCCTGCTTTTTTAAATCATTGGGACGTTTTCCGTTTATATCCTCAGTAATTCCATGATCCACCAGATATCCACCATAGTAAAACCACAATTCATCTTCCATGTCAACTGGGGCTCTTGCGCAGTATATCATTTTACTATCGACACTTCCAGGAGGTCCATTGGGTATAAATACCTTTCTGTCACAAGCCCTGTTCCAATTATACCCATCTCTACTATATGCCAGCTGGATATTCATTGTTCCTGCCATCCTAGGATTGGGTTCTTCCTCGTATGTGTGGTATACAGAAGGAAGACCGATATATATATCCCCGTACTTAAAAACAGGCATGCCGTAAAATTCAAGATTCGGCGGATCTTTTTCATCAGGCTCAAGCACATAAACAGGTTCGCTCCAGTGAATAAAGTCTTCACTCTCTAATCTGGTAACAACCCGTATTCTTCTCCCATCGCTTGCCTGCCTGGGTTTGCTATAAACAACATATTTCCCGCAGCTCTCATCCCAACCTGCAAGCATATGGACATCACCTGTATTTTCAATTACAGGATTGCCTTCATATTTGCTCCAATTAATACCATCCGGGGAAAAGGCAACAGACATAGAAGGGTTGTGCTGTTCCCAAAAAAGGGCTTTATAACGCCTGTCCGGGTTTGTCTCCCTTTCGTCCTTCATAACGTTTACGGGAGATATGTCTATCAAGAATATGTTATTATCTTTACTACCTTCATATTCAATAAGACCAAGGTTTGGCCTTTCCCAAAAAATGCCATCTCTCGAAGTAGCGTAACATCCCGTGTATGGCGTTCCCCCGTATCCCTGATACCACATTTTATATATTCCCTCATCTTTTAATACCGTTCCGAAAAGGTTCACTGAATGTCCTTCCCATCTTGCAACAGGTCTCATTATAGGATTACCAACGTATTTTATAGGCTGGTGAAGAGTGCGTTGAATATTTACCTTTTGCTCAATTAGGTAATCATCAATAAAAATAACTTCCCTCCCTGAAATATCTAATGCCCCCATCAGGTTACCTCCTTGATTATATTCCTTAATTATATTTCTTGCTTATCATATTTTTACAAATTATTTCATTATTCTTCTATGTCATACTTTGGATTAAGACAGCTTATCTCCTTGAACTGCCAATACCTGGCTGGATCCTCTCCGTTGGGGAATAAAACAGAGTAAAGTCTGGCATTCTTTGCCCTCACTTTAAGCCGGATAACCTGTCCAGTAATCTTTTCAAGGTCAGATGTTCCATTCCAGCATACCTTATGTGCCATACAATCACCCGTAAAAGGCTCACAATTATCGAAGGCAAATCCCTCTATAGCTTCTCCTTTCGTATCACATACTTCCACCTTTACATAGCCTCCGCATGCTGCAGCATTGAGATATATATCTCCCTCTGTCACCATGAAAGGCCGGGTCATAAGCTCGCATACTTCCTCACGGGCTTCCAGTTCCACAAAACCGTCTGGTCTTAGTTTTGCCATCCCGATACACTCCTTTGATATTTCACTGTAAGGAATCCTTATAGGACCGGAATGATCAAAGGAAGATCCCGAAAAGTAGAAGTATATCCCATCCGGCCTATATATAGCTGTAGAGGAGGGAATGAGGCACTGTGCATCCCAGTCGCCAGGCCCCCCAAAAGGTATAAATTTTTGCCCCTGGAAGCATCTGTGCCATCCAAAGCCGTCACGGCTGTAGGCAAGTTGTACATCCATGGTACCAGCCATTTTATTGTAATTAGGGTCTACCTTGTAGTCGAATGTATTGTACACGGATATCCATCCCATGATATATGAACCATACGGAGTCATTTGCATGCCATAAAACTGTGTGCCGCAGGGGTCTCCCTGTCCGGGTTCTATAGCCAGTACCGGCCTAGTCCAGTTTATCAGGTCAAGGCTCTCACTAACCCATACACGCCTGTCGGGTACCCTTGTCCTGAAAGAAACTCTGTAATGACCTGTAACAGGATCACGGTAAAAGCCTACATGGCAATCGCTGTGTACATCTATAACCGCTTTTCCGTCATTGAAAGGTTTCCAGTGTATACCGTCTGGGGAAGTGTAAATGGTTATGCCGCATTTATTAACGTAAGGAGCCATGGCCAGTTTGAATCTCCTTTCAGGATCGGGATCCATGTCATCTATTATAACAGTAGGGCCATGAGTACCCTTATCATTGTCCATTACTATGTTTGTACCCTCCACTACATCCAGCTTAGGTTTTATCCAGTTTATGCCGTCCTTGGAAAAAGCATAATTAAGGTATGCATATGCCTTATCTTTATCTGCTTCACTTATGCCTGGCTCATAGTAATGAGTAGAATACCAGGTCTTGAAAAGCCTATCATTAATATCGAACAGAGCCGTGCCATAATAATGTACCCTCTTGAACTCATGTGGAAGTTCTGGTCTTATAACAGGGTTGCCCTCATATTTTTTAGGTTGACCAAGTCGGCTATTGAAGCCATTTATATACTCATAACACCTATTGTCCAAGAAAAGAAACTTTATTGCCTTACTCTTACTCATAATTTTTTCTCCTTTCATCATACCAATTCAAAACGTAATCCATTCCCACTATTCTTAGAAACAGCAATTCTCTTTCCAAAACACTTGTTGTTGATTACAGGGTAATCATCTCTGTAATGTGAGCCCCTGCTCTCTTTCCTTATTAACATGGCTTCCAGTAAAATGCGTGAAAATCGAAGGCAATGATGTGCCTTTACAGCATCCCTCAGGTTGGTACCGTATTCAAATGTCTTTAGCGCATTATAATTTAACTTCATATCTTCAAGTTTCTTTATGCCCTCTAGTAACCGTTCCTCGCTGCGAACAATGTTGCCATGGAACCATAGAATTTCCCCTATAGCATCAACTACCTCTCCTGGGGGTATTGAGCCTTCACCTGTGTCTAAGGTATCAGCAAGAATCCTTGCAGTTCTTTCAAGTTCTGCTTTAGGAGCTGGTCGTGAAGATGCGTACTTAACTGCTGAAACAGCTGCACGTTTACCGAATACAAGGCAGCTTCCCGAAGCATTACCTCCAAGTCGATCAGCACCATGTATTCCGCCTGCTGCTTCTCCAGCGGCGAAAAGGCCTTCTACAGTAGTACAACAATTCTCATCAATCCATATACCGCCATTACTGGCATGCCCAAAGGGAGCAATAACTATTTTATCGCGTACAAGGTCAATGTCTTTTGTCTTTAACCAGTTAAGATAGTTTTGTAAGGCATCATTTTCAACTGAATATATAGATGGTGAATAAATTAATCTAAATCCTTCTTCACCTTTATCAGCTAATATTTCCTTCATCATTGCTATATCGAAATATTTTGATGCATCAGCACACGTGAAAGGACCATGCCCTCCACGAAGGTCAAGGCATTCACGTTTTTGCACATCTTTAGGTAAATATTTGGACAGCACGTCCTCGCCCTGTGAATTCTCAACACCATCGCAGTAGTAAAGTGTCTGTTCACTAAATAGTGCCTTGTATACAGGCTTGAACATACCTGGAATGAACTGGTTGAACTCAAGGTTTATAAGCTTTGCCCCTACCTCAAAAGCGATGGCGTGTCCCAAACCGGATACATCATCGGTATTGAGGCTGTGCTTGTAGAGCCCGCAAAAGCCACCGGTAGCAAGGATGACAGACTTTGCATTGATCACTATCAGCTTCCTATCACTACCTGCAGCCACCGCGCCTTCCACCCTGCCATCAACTTCAAGCAGTTGGATTATATCCGAATGTTCCATGAGCTGAAGATTGGTCAAGGAATCAAAAAGCCTACGTACATTAGACCGTATGGCTTCCCAGTCTCTCCATATAAACAAATCTCTGGCTCTCTTTGCAAAACAAGCTGTCCTACCTTTCAGCTTGCGGTACGATATTACAATTTCCGGCAGTTCTTTAACTCTATCCCTTATCTCGTCTACATATATTTCACATAATCTATGATCATTCATACCATAACTGGATTCATCAATTTCTTGTAAAAAGAGTTCTTTGTCTTCGTCACTAGATGGTGCCTGACAGCCAAGCCCACTTGTCAACGGATAAAAGCTAGAACCCGAACATATCTCACCTTTTACTGTTACAAGTACCTTTACACCCATCCTTGCACATTCAATGGCAGCCTTTATTGCTGCCAGCCCACCACCTACAACTAGTACATCGGTATCTATTACCGTATCAAACCTTATTATACTCATAAAAATCGTACCCTCCTTAATTAGTTCACAAACTCAATCTAAGCTCTCACTAAGCACAGCTAATTTGATGAGCTTCACTCGGTCTCAGCCAGGTGGCAAGCAACATAATGGTTATTAGTACCCTTTACCTTTTTAAGCTCCGGCTCCACTTCCTGGCATATTTTTATACGTTTCTCGCAGCGTGGGTGGAAACGGCATCCATTAGGTGGGTTTTCAGGGCTTGGTACGTCTCCTTTTAGTACTATCCTATGTTTCTTCTTTTCCAGCGTAGGAACAGGTACAGCTGAAAGTAATGCCTCTGTATAAGGATGGCGACTGTCATTGTACAGCTCACTAGAATCTGCTAGTTCTACAATCTTTCCGAGATACATGACCGCAATCCTGTTACTCATGTATTCCACCACACTCAAGTCGTGGGCTATAAATATATACGTAAGTTTCAAGCGTTCCTGCAAGTCTTTCATAAGGTTCAACACCTGTGCCTGTATAGATACATCAAGAGCTGAAACAGGCTCATCACACACGATAATCTCTGGATTTATGCTAAGAGCCCTTGCTATGCATATTCTCTGACGCTGTCCACCTGAAAGTTCATGCGGATACCTGTACATGTAATCAGGACTTAAGTTCACAGCTTCAAGCAGTTGTGCTATCCTATCCTTACGTTCACCCGGATTATTCATACCATGTACCTTAAGGGGTTCATCAAAGGAATTAAATATTGTCATAATAGGGTTCAGTGAAGAATATGGATCCTGAAATACTATCTGTATCTTTTTTCTCATATTAAAGCTTTCTTCTTTGTTGAGTTTAAGCAAATCTTTTACCTGACCATCGGAGTGGAAGTATTTTATCTCACCTTCAGTTGGAGTGAGCAGGCGTACTATACACTTCCCAAGGGTGGTCTTTCCACAGCCGCTTTCACCCACAACCCCAAGGGTTTCACTCTTACGGACAAAAAAGTTTACGCCGTCTACTGCCTTCACATATCCTACAACTCTGCGAAAAACTCCTTTAGTCACAGGATAATACTTTTTAAGCCTATTTATCTCAATCAGTATCCGATTATCATTCAGTGTTTGTTTGTTATTATTCATGTTAGGCACCTCCCCTTGCACTGCCAACATTTTACTAAGTGTCCACTACCAATGTCCAAAACCGGTGGCTCAGTCGAGCATTGGTCTGTAACATAATCACATCTTGTTGAAAACTCACAGCCTTCAGGCATGTTTAAGGGGTCGGGAGTAGTGCCTCTTATAGGTTCAAGCCTTCTCCGTTTGCCTATGCCAAGTACAGGCACTGACTTGAGAAGCGCTCTTGTATAAGGGTGCTGTGGATTGCCTAGCACATCTTGAATTGTTCCGCTTTCTACTATCTTACCCATATACATAACAGCTACATCATCAGCCATATCGGCAATTAGCCCCATATTATGGGTTATAAGCATGATCGATGTACCGTGTTCCCTCTGAACCTGCTTCATAATTTCAATTATCTGGGCTTGTATTGTAACGTCAAGGGCTGTAGTTGGCTCATCGGCTATCAACAGCGATGGATTGCATATCATAGCCATAGCGATCATGACCCTCTGTCTCATACCACCGCTAAACTGATGTGGATAGTCATCTATCCTGGATTCGGGCTTGGGAATTCCCAACTCGCTCAGTAGTTTTATTACTTTCTTACGCGCATCAACTTTGCTTATGTTTTCATGGTACAATAAGTTTTCCATTATCTGGTATCCTATTGGGTATACAGGGTTGAGAGAAGTCATCGGGTCCTGAAATATCATAGCTATCTCCTTTCCCCTTATTGAGCGCATTTTTTTTCCGTTTCTCGGCAGATTTCTCAGTTCTATGTCTCCCTTTAGAGAATGGTATACAATGCTTCCACCCGAAATCCTCGCAAGCTTTGGAAGAAGCTGCAGTATGGAAAGTGATGTAACAGTTTTGCCACAGCCGCTCTCACCTACAAGCCCCAGTGTTTTACCTCGTCTTACCTTTAAAGAAACTCCGTTGACGCTTTTTATCACCTGCTTGTCTATATAGAAATAGGTTTTGAGACCGTCAACAGTTAGAATTATATCATTCATAAAATTTGTTCACCTTCCTGCTTCAATGTACATTATTGATTTGGATCTAAGACATCCCTGAGACCATCGCCCAGAAAGTTTACGCCCAGCACATATAAGGATATCATAAACCCGGGAGGAACCCATAGCCACCAGTTATTCATTATAATATCAACCTGTTGGGCGGCATTTATAATATTACCCCACGTAGATATGTTAGGTGGCACACCAAGCCCTAAGAAACTAAGGCCCGCTTCAGACAGGATGTAGCCTGGCATGGAAAGGGTAATACTTACTATTATCGGGCCCATAGTGTTTGGCAGTATATGCCTGAATATTATGGATAACTTGCTTATTCCAAAAGCCCTAAGAGCCTCTACAAAATTTTCTTCCCTGAGGGACAGGAACCTTGCTCTTACTATCCTATACATACCCATCCATCCCGTAATTGAAAAAATGAATATAAGGTTAAAAAGTCCCTGGCCCAAGAAGACTATCAATATTAGCACTAGTATCAGAGATGGAAAGGTCATGAAAACCTCGGAAATTCTAAGCAATATCCCGTCAAACCTACCACCGAAATATCCACCTAGGCATCCAAGAATTATACCTATAAGACCACCTCCAACAGCACCGCTAATACCTACTATTATGGATATCCTTGAACCATAGAGCAATCTTGTATAGACATCCCTGCCTAACTTGTCAGTTCCTAGAAGGTGATATGAATTTGGGGGTTTCAACCTGTTGCCAAGATCTATCTCATCGGGCTTGTAACTGGTAAGCATCGGCGCAAATATTGCACCTAAAATCATTATGGTCACTATGGCAAGTCCTACCATGGACAACTTATTCCTTTTAAGTTTTTGCCAGTTACGCTTCATCAGGTTGCTTTTTACCGGCTTTACATGTTTTGTTGCTTGAGGTTTTGTTATTATAGGTTTCATTGAACATCATGTCCTTTCTTGTCTTACCATAATTAGTTTTAATTAATTGAACCTCACTCTGGGATCAAGCAGAGCAGTCAAAAGATCAGCCAAAAAGCTTGCCACCAATATCATAAGCGAGGTAAGCATAGTGGTAATCATAACTACTGGATAATCCTTGCCTGATATGGCATCTAGAATGGTTTTACCCATGCCGGGCCATGAAAATATAGATTCTATTATAACACTGCCGCCTATTAGCATTGGAAGTCTAAAGCACAAAAGCATTATAACAGGTGACAATGCATTTCTGAAGGCATGGAAAATAATGACCTTCCACTCAGGGAGGCCTTTACTGCGGGCAGTTTTTACGTAATCTTTATTCAGAACATCAAGCATTGTCCCTCGTGTATACCGCATCAGAGCAGCTGTAAGGGCTACACCCATAATTACAGCTGGCATGATCAAATGAGAAAGCCTGCCCCATAAATCTTCATGCCCATACTCTATACGCCCGCCTATAGGTAGCCATTTAAGCTTTATTGCAAAAAATAGGATAGCCAATATTCCAATAAAGAACTCAGGTACAGATATACCTACCATTCCAATGGTAGTATTAAAATAATCTATGAATGAGTTCTGCTTAATAGATGATATCAACCCTAACGTTATACCGAGTACTGAAGATATAATAAGGGCTACAACGGCAAGTTCAAAGGTAGCCGGTATCCTTCTGGCAAGTACCTTTGCAATTGAAGAACCATCTACGAGGCTATAGCCCAGGTTTCCCTTCAGAATTTCGCCAAGCCACCTGAAATAACGTACATATAATGGGTCATTAAGTCCCATGGCCTCCTTGTACGCCTCAATGTCTATAGCCTGGGAAGCTAGAAGCTCTGGATCCAGCATGTAGGTTAGAGGATCACCCGGCGTCAGCTCAAGACCTATAAATATAATTATTGTTATTAATAGAAGCATTGGTATTATACTAAGAAAGCGTTTTAGCATATAGGTAAACATAATAGCGGTCACTCCCTATTAAATTCGTGTAAATCCTTTGCCCGTCAACCGACATAGTATTACAGGATTATTACTCAACCTATAGGAAATATATCACCTTAGACAAAGTAAATTTCTAATTTGATTATTTACGAACTACTCCTTACTTATGGAAAAGAGTGTTTTTAAATTAATTACATGGTTAAACTATTTATTTAATCCCCTTAAGGGGGAACCGCAGCAGGAGAACTTCCGCCGCGGTTTAGTATCATGAAACTACATTTTATGCCAATTACCTAACAAGACTTGGAACATTAGTGTAACTTACTTAACAACTTCCCATTCATGCAGCTTATAATCGTAGTTGAACCATTCATTGCCGTAAATAGCGGGTTTCTTAAGATTCTTATGTTCCACTATATACATTTTCAGAGCAAACAGAGGCATCTGGAATAGGTATTGATTCTCGACTTCCTGTATCTGTTTGACAATTTCCTTACGTTTGGCTTGATCTCCTTCACGGTTCATTGCATCAATCAGCGGGTCAAGGATTTCTTTGTTACCCATGCCTAGTTTCTGCCCCATAGTATGGTTGGAATGCAGGAAGCCATAGACCTCTTCGAGAGCCATCGCTGATAAGCCAGCATACAAAAAGTCATAGTCTCTCTGCTCATAGATCAGTTCCAATAAATTCCCCTGCAATAAGGTCGTCTCACACTTTATGCCTATCTGCTCCCAATAGTATCTGATGGCCTCTATTAGGTCTACAGTCTGCTGATCTGTATAATAGTAAGCTAGCCTTATAGTGTTGTTAAAATTGAACCCTGCTTCCTTTAAGAGTTCCTTAGCTTTAACAGGATTATAATCATATATCTCAGGTTCTTTATTGTACCAGAATGACTCGGGCGGTATCTTGCTGTTGATTACAGTAGCCTGCTCTGCGAAAAGTTCATTGGCTATTTTCTTCCTGTCAATAGCATAGAGGAGGGCTTTCCTAATCCTCGGATCAGCTATCTTCTCATTGTTATTCAGGTTAGGCTGCAGATACCTGATGTAAAATATAGATACAGGTATAGCCTTATAATTGGGGTTCTTAAGTATTTCTTTAACTTGTTCAAGACTCATACTGGTTGTATAGTATATCTTGTTAGCCTTTGTGGCAATTGTGGGATCAGGACTATCAAAGTATTGCAATAGTACTTTCTTTATTTTAGGCTTAGGCCCATAATAATCTTTAAAGGGCTCCATAATAGCATAGTTACTTGGTTTGACCTCAGTCAGCATGAAAGGTCCATTTCCTATTGGCTTTTCCCAGAATGTTGCCAAATGTAACTTAAGCGGATCTTCTTTTTCAAGAAGATGCTTCGGATAGGGCGGCCACTGGGCCATGACCAATGGAAACGCGGCTACTTTATCGGTAAGCTTTATTGTTATTTTGTTACCTTCTACTGTAACTCCTGCTAAGTTTTCTGTCTTACCTTCCTTGTATTCTGGGGCTCCTTCAATCTTGCTGAAAGCATTAATAAATGTGGCGTTAATTGAAGCTGATTTAAGCGCCATCTTTAGACTCCATTCCACATCCTCGGCAGTCATTTTTGTACCATCATGCCACTTGATATCATCTCTGAGTACAAATGTATAAGTCAGACCATCAGGAGATACATTCCACTCTTTGGCAAGATCGGTACCTACAACATTTAAGTTCTCATCGCACATAAGAAGCCTTCTAAATAGCCATACTCGTACAAATCCTCCAGGGTTGGCCCATGCTGCCTCGAATTTTTCCTTCGGACATCCTCCCATAAGAAGTACTCCTTCTTCAGCAGCTATAGTTTCTTCATTTGATGCACCTTCTCCCTGTTTTGTAGCTTCCTGTCCGGTATCCTTGCCTCCTTTGGAGCTACAGGCTCCGAAGAATACAGAAAACAGCATGAAAAGAGCAAGTACTAATGCAACTTTTTTTCTCATAAATTTACCTCCTATCTCAATAAATTAGATTTATCTTTAAATAGCTTCAATTCTTATAGAATTTTATAGCTATTTAATTTCACAAGTAATAAAACAAAAATCTTACAAAGCCCTGCCCTACCATCTGCGAAACATCG